>JAZUKX010000138.1:0-3003 GCA_045643505.1 Candidatus Absconditabacterales bacterium
GTTTTCTGCTCGAAAATCTTGTCGTTTCTGTTCTGATACTTTTGGATCGTACTTTCACATAATAATGAATGATTAACAATTAAAATTTGATAATGTTTTGTAAATCTTTTATAAAAAAATCCGTTTCTGGATGAAACAGGAGAATTTTTTATATGAAAAAATTTATCCTCCTGTGATTAGGAGACCACGACTAAATTGTCCAAATTGTATATAAAATTTTTCATATTGTATGTATAAAATATTATAAACAATATTAAAATAATAATTCATATTGCTTTTTCAAGTAAAGTTGATAAAAATAAATTGATATTTTTGTTAAAGTGTTGACATTGTATATAAAATATGTATAATATATTTTATCGATGAATATTATTTATATTTGTTATATAAAAAATTTTATGAATGAAAGTTTAGACAAAAATAGAACCTTGAGTGAAAATGGAGAGAGATTTTCTTTGGTGCAAACAGTAAAACATAATATGTTATCAGTTTTGTTGTTAGTAAAACCAAAAACAGAATTTGAAGTTGATGATGTAGATGGCGATGTGAAACGTTTTGGTTTGTTTAATAAAAAATGAAATCAAATTTCATGAATAGCATTTTCTAAGTATAAAAAATCAAAATGAAAATTTCAGACTGTATGAACCGGAGATATTCAGATTACGACATTAAAAAAATGAAAAGAAACTATAAAATATTATGATGTTGATAGTAGAAAAGTTAAATTGAGTTATTATTCAAAGTGAACATACGATAAATATTGAAGACTTGATTGATCTGGAGAAAGGTTTCAAGATTGAAAATATGAATCATGAAGATTTAAGTGATGAATATGTGTTAATGATAAAAGATAAATAATAAATAAAAATAAAAAAAAATGAGAAAAGAAAATTGTTTTTTTGGTTTTCTTTTGAGAAAGCCTAAGGTCTTAGTGAAAACTCGGGATATTGAATTAGAACGATTAAACATCCTCCGATGGTCTCATGATGGAGGTATCGTTAATGTTGTCTTTAATGAAAATGGCAACCAATGCTCGTATCCGTTGCCAGAAGCGTCTGAACAAGTATTAACCATGTTCGAAAATGGAGAAATAAAGATAATGTCATACACAAATAAATAGAGTTATGAATAAAGAAAAACAATTAAGAGTTGTGGAAGAACATTCATTTCTTCCAGATGAAAATGGCAGAATCATGCCAATTGCCCATTATTGTGGGCAAATTCAACCCTCTGAATTGGAGAGGTTAACGGAAAAATATGGGGATTGTTTCCAATCTGATGGAGATCTTCGTTGTCTTTTGTCTTTTAGCCAAGCAGCCTCAAGGGAACTCCTTGAAAAAGGTTGCTGGTTAAAAAAGATTTCTAAAAGTGCTAGCGTATATATGTCTGCACTTTAACACAAAATAGAAAGCAAAGGATATGATTTGTTTTGCAGGTCATGTCCTTTTTTCCATATTGAAAAATTTATTATATTTATTATACAAAGGTTGTTTATATATTACTTTTATTCATGAATTTGTTGGATTTAATATTCCCGAAACAGTGTGTTGGATGTAAAAAAAAATGAGAATATCTTTGTAAAGATTGTAAAAGGACATTGCAACCACATATGGAAATTTGTTCATGATGTCATAGATATTCCAAAGATTATTGTACTTGTGTAGATTGTAAATCTCAATGAAATTTTGTTTTGGATGGGATTTTGATTCCATTTTCTTATTCATGATTTTTGAAAAAAATAATTTTGAAGTTAAAATATTATCATAAAAGATCTGTTGTAGATTTTTTGATTGATAGAGTCTGTTTGGCGATGTATGCTAATCATACTTTATCAAATAAAATTGAGAAATGATGAGTCATCATCTCTTGAATTCCTTCTCATTGGTATAGGAGATATTTTGTGAAATGATATAATCAATCATATTTATTAGCAAAAAATTTATCAAAAAAATTAAATATACAATATGTAGAATTTTTGAAAAAGAATAAAAATACAAAATCTCAGGCTAGTTTGGATAAGGCATGAAGACTTCAAAATTTGAAAAATGCATTTTCTTTGGATGATAGAAATCATATGTTGTCACATGTAAAAACTGTAATTTTGGTAGATGATGTGACAACCACATGAAGTACAATGAATGAAGTAGCAAAATTGATAAAATTTTATTACCCACAAATTTCTGTTTGGTGAGTGGCCTTGGCAAGAAAAGATAGGTAAAAAGATAAATAACAGACAATCTGGTTGTTGTGCTAATTGTGTTTTTTTAGTTGATTTATGAATGTAAATTAATTTTATGTAAAAAAGTGATAAAAAATTTGCATTTTTTTTGTTTTTGGAGTATAATTGTATGTAGTGATAATCTTTTTTTATTGCTAATTTGTATAAAAATTTTATATAGTAAGACTTTTTTAATGCCAACTGAACAAAATCAATGAATTAATCCTAATTCAAGTACAAATTGAACATGAAATCCTGTTTCAAACGATTTAAATCAAAATGTTTGATGAGATTCTGTGATTGATTTAAATTTAGATTGAATTTCTATTCCTGAGCAAAATCAAAATAATCTAGATCCTTTGAATACAGCGGTTGAACAACCTGCGAATTTTGATGTGACGGGTGTTCAGTGGTGACAATCTCAATTATGATGAGATAGTGTGGATGAAATACAGAAAAGTGAAACTATAGTAGAGGATATAAATACGAATCCAGTTGGAGATGATTGGCTATTAAAGGAAGATCAAGCTGTAGAAAATAGTGAACAAAATATTGTGGAAACTTGAGAAACTGCACTATCTTCAGATCCTGTATGAATATCTGAAAATTCAGAATGAAATGTACAACCAGAGGTCCAATCTCAACCTACTGTCGATAATTTTTCGTGATATCAATATCAACAACCTGATAGTCAAGTAAATGATACAGAAGAAGATTTATCCGCAATGGTGGATTGATTGAATAAATGACCAGAAAAAGACAATTCATTATTGATGGATTGGAAT
>JAZUKX010000139.1:0-2217 GCA_045643505.1 Candidatus Absconditabacterales bacterium
AAATCTACATTCAGCGTACATATCATCCTAAGTATGTCTGCTGTCATCCTGAGTGAAATGGAATGAAACGAAGGATATAAATTCACAACACATTATATTCTTCATCACTTCGTTCCTCAGAATAACACTCAACGAGATTTCGAACGTACATGGAAAATACAACACAACACTTATTTAATTTTCGCTTTCACAATCCTAATATTGAAATGAAAAGTCTTCACCTCCTCAAAATCTATTTTTTCACCAAATTCCTTGCGTAAAATATCTACTTGCCAAGTCATCATTTCCAAAAACATTGTAGGCTTTATTTTGAAATCGAATAATTGCTGAAACATTTCACGATAATAATCCAATCCATCTTCTCATCACACAAATGCAGGTTTTGGCTCCCAATTTTTCACATTTTCACCCACATTTTCATTAAATGTTTGCTCAGGAATATAAGGCAAATTTGCAACCAAAACAAAATTATGATCATCTACTTTAAATTCTCAATTTTTTATGCAATCATCTATAAATCACGCCAAATTTGCTTTTACTAATTTTAATTGAGTTTTTCATAGTTTATCCTTGTATCACTCACAATTTTCATTAGCCAAAGACAATGTATAATCAATATATTCACTCAAATAAGCTTTTTCAAAACTATTTTCATTATGTAACAATACAGAAAGTCACAAAACTCAACATCATGTCCCTATATCAAACAAAATCAATGGCAAATCAAATTTTCAATTTTGCACATATTCATTTACAGATTGAATCATATATTCAGTTTCTGGACGCGGAATCAATGCTCTATGATCTATTTTAAATTGGTTTCATGCAAACTCTACATAACCGAGGACATATTCCATTGGTTTTTTTTTGATAATCAAATCATCATATGCTTGATTTATTTGATTCAACACACTTTCATCAATCTCATTGTCTAATTTTGTCCACAATTCCTCTCTAGAAATTCAAACAAAATGACAAATCAAATTTTCCAAAGATCTTTTTTGTGTAAATTTTGAATTTTGTAATAATTCTTGAATTCTCATTCGAATATTTTAATATAAAAATTATTATTTTTATGAGTATATAGATACATAACAAATTATCAACAAAATTAAGTCATTTCGAACGCAGTGAGAAATTCACATCCGCCACTCCAGTCATTTCGAACGTATGTGAGAAATCCACATCCGACACTCACGTCATTTCGAACGTATGTGAGAAATCCACATTCGACACCCACGTCATTTCAAGGCCTTAACCGAAAAATCCACATCCGACACCATGGATTTCTCAGTCGCTTCGCTTCTTCGAAATGACACATACCCAGTCATTTCGAACGAAAAATCAAATTTATATTAAAAACAGACAAAACATGTCTAAAATAGGATATACATACATAATGTCTTCTTGAAAAAATTGAACAATATATGTATGAGTGACATCAAATCTTGAAAAAAGAGTTTATGAACATAAAAATTGAATATTTGAATGATTTACAAAAAAATATAATATTCATGAATTAGTTCGATATCAAGAATTTGCTAATATAATAGAAGCTATTGAATATGAAAAAATAATAAAAAAACGAAGAAGAGAAAAAAAAATAAATTTAATAACAGAAAAAAATCCTAATCGAAACGATTTAAGTCAAAATTGGTATTAAAATAATATAAAATATGGATTTCTCAGTCGCTTCGCTTCTTCGAAATGACACATATCCCGTCATTTCGAGGCTTTAGCCGAGAAATCCACATCCACCACATTTAACAACATCATATCACATAAATGTACAATAAATCAGACTTCCAAAAAACTAAACTCGAGCATCATATCATACCAGAATTTGCTAAATTAATTTTAGAATTAGAGAAAAATGAAAAAATATCCAGAATCATACCATGAAGGATCAATAGACAACAAAAATGAAGTAGTGAAATCAGGTTCAGGATTACAATTCCGACCAGTACATGACTAAAATGTATAATGAGTAAATGATCAACTGCACAAGAATTATTTGTAATTTGCAATGAAAAAGATATTCAAGATGTAAAAGAATCAATACAAAATTGTGTAACAAATTTTTTAACAAAATAAACTACAATGAAAATATTTTGGTGAATATTATGAATAATTATAACTCTTTATGTCCGGATTTGGATTATAAATAATTCTTTTAAAAATAAAAAAATCAAAACTACGACAAGTGTTTGTATTTTT
>JAZUKX010000140.1:0-2213 GCA_045643505.1 Candidatus Absconditabacterales bacterium
AGACTCTTGAACGCCACAAACTGACACCCGATTTTATCGAAATATTACAAATAAAAAAAATAGACAAAAAAATAAAAGATTATTACAATATCAAAATTGAGATTTCATCTAAAATAGATGTACAAGAATACAAATCTCTAAAAGATGATTTTTCTCGTTATATACAATTGTATATAAAATCTATGAGTATATTTGATATGATTGGACCTGCTATGGTTTGACCTTCTAGCTCTCATACAGCATGAGCAAATAGGATATGACAAATTGCTAGAAATATAATTTTCGCTACAATTGAATCTTGAGAAGAAATCAAAGATATAGAGATAAAACTAATTGGCTCTTTCCGTGATACATGAATATGACACAAAACCCCATTAGCAATTTGATGATGATTATGTGGTTTTAATACAGATGATCCAAAAATGTTGACACAATGAGATCCTGACAATCTCAAAAAAAACGGAATAAGATTTGGAAATCAAACTGCAAAGTTCCTTGGATACAAAAAATGAACAGCCGAAGATGATTTACGATATGCTAATCAAAGACAATCAAATATCGCTGAGATAATATTTAATACAACAAAAACTAAACACATAATCACAGGATTTTCTATTTGAGCATGAAATGTAGAAATTAGAGTTTTTGACAATTGGTTAAGTGTCCCTATAACATGAAAAATTGATTTAATACTAAACAAATGAAAAATAGAAAAAATTAATGATAAAAATAATAAATTACCAAAAATCAAAAAGATTTACAATGAGAATTTTTCTCAAAATTCAAAAATAATGCCATTTCAAACTTTTGAAGAATTGATTGAATATACCCAAAAGAAAAAAATATGAATTATAGACTTAATTATTGAAATTGAATGTATACTACAAAAGACTGAAAAAAAAGAAATTTACGAAAAAATGCTCAACTATTGGAATATTATGGAAAAATCAGTAGATGACGGAATCAAAAATAATAAATTATCAATGATGAAATTATCATGAAAAGATGCAAATCATATTGAGAAATACAGACATTGAAAAAAAACTTTTGACAATATTTACGGTAAAGCTGTGACCTATTCAGTAGCTGTCAGCGAAATAAATGCAAAATCATGAACTATTGTCGCTTGTCCCACAGCTTGATCTTGCTGAATCTTACCATGAGTACTCAAAGCATACAAAGAGACTCAAAAAGTAAGAAAAGAAAAATTATTAGAATCATTAATGATTGCATGATTCTTTTGAATGATTTTATTCGACGATGTGACTACAGCATGAGCAGATTATTGATGTCAATCTGAAATTGGGGCTGCTGCGTGAATGGCTGCTGCTGCTTTAGTTTATTTAGAGTGATGAGACATAGAACAGATGGTAGAATGATTTATTTTAGCAATCAAAAATTGTCTATGACTTGTATGCGATCCTGTTGCTTGATTAGTAGAAATTCCGTGTATTAAACGTAATTGAATATATTCATCTCATGCAATCAGTGCTGCTTTAATGGCATTAAGTGGTGTAAAGTCTTTCATATCTCCCGATGAAGTTGTGCTCACCATGCGTGAAATCTGAAACCGTTTAAATATTGATTACAAAGAAACTAGTAGATGAGGACTTGCACAAACACGTGATGGAAAATGAGTTGAAAAAAACTTTGAATATGAAATAAAAAAATTCTTTGGATAATTTGATTTATATTTTTACACAACAATGACAAAAACCGCTTTAATAACATGATGTACAAGTAGCTTATAAAAAATACAAAATGCCTAAATGAATTATCAGATTTTAATAATAAATTCTATCAAATGACTTTTGTAATACTAAACATTTCAGATTCAGATAAACATCGAGCAAGTGCTATCTGAGAATATACAAAAAGACTCTGAAAATCAGTAATTTTGGAAGAATTAAAACCTTGCAAAAATGGAACTAGAGAGCAAATTATAGGAAAAGAAACAAAAGAAATTTTGGAAAGATTAAATAAAAAATACAAAGATCGAGATTACATAATGATGAGTAAAGATTGAAAATCAGTAACAACTGAAGAATTATTATCCCTTTGTAGAAATAAAAACATCGTATTTATTATTTGATGACCATATGGACTAAACGAATCTGAAATTATAAAAGTATGAGCCAAAGCGATTTCTTTTGGAAAGATCACTCTTCCACACGGATTAGCAAAACTCACATTACTAGAACAAATTTATAGAA
>JAZUKX010000141.1:0-6896 GCA_045643505.1 Candidatus Absconditabacterales bacterium
CTACGAAAACTTGAGTTAAAATAGCAAATAAGACATGAATTCAAAATTATTTGCCACAAGAAGTCCGAGAAATAGCATATCAAGTAAAAATTCCATATACATTATTACAATCAAATTCTGGATTGATTACATTGATTTTAAATTCAAAGGCGATTTCTACTACATGAGAAAAGCAAGAACGAATCCAATCTTTATTGATAATGACTGATGAACAAATTTCCGAATTGGAAAATACATTGAGGACTGAAAATTTAAAATTAGAACTGATTGAAAAAAAATATTGATCATGAAATGCAAACACATGAAATATGTTACAAAATATTGATTATGTATGAAATTGAACAGGTCAAACTCAAACATGAACAGTCAAATCTACTTGAGATGTGAAACGTACATACAAAAGCTGCGTGACACCATGGAATTATGTAGTACAGCACTGAGAATATGTATTGGCTTATCAGCAGAGGACAGATGTCCCAGATATTTGTAATGTACAAAAAAGAGTTTGTAAAGATGGTAAATTATGATGAACTTATACTCAGTGATATTGTAATGAGGATGTAGAATACAAATATACAAAAGTCAAAGTAGTTGCACACAATAATAAAACAGAATCACAATTAATCCAAAATCCAAAATATGGAAAAAATGAAGCTGCTTGATATGATAAATATTGAAAAATTAATTGAGAATGAGATGCTCCAACTACAATTTGGGATAATAATGATACAGAAAATCCATTATTGACACAAACTATGACTGTATCACAAAATGAAAAGAAATTTTATAATTGTGTTGCTCCGTGGTGAGATATTGTTACACATGGTCAATTTGTGAAAGCTTATGCTTCTCCACTTTGATTTACTGATGACTGATGTAAGGTAGAATTGAGATTGTGCTTAGATTGAGAACTTCAATGAAATTACGCTTATCAAAAATGTAAATATACCAATATTAGTTATTCTGAATATAGAGATGGAGACAAAACAATTTATGATTTGTATAATGAAGCATACAATTTGACCACACAAGAAACAGCAACAGAATCAACTCAACAAATTTATGATGAGTTATCTCAAATATATGATGATGCAGAAAACGTACATGGTGCAGATTCATCTACTTGAGCAACTTGAGAATCATTGGAAACAGGATTGCAAGCAGAAGTAGATACATGAATAAATGACTTACTAGATGACAATGAAAATACTACCCCCGATAGTTTATATATCAAAAAAACATTTTTCCAGCAGGTTCGAGATTGGTTAGTTAGTCTGTTTTAATTTACAAATTATACAACAAATACAAAAATCACATTAAATTTATAATGTGATTTTTTTCTGTATATAAATAAACTTTTGATTATCTATCCCAGTAATTTTCTGTTTCAGGATCAAACTTGTATAACTCATCTTGATTAGGATCTTTATCTAATTCTGTTATCGTTGGTTTATCTTCTGGCTTTTTCACTTCTCAAGCTTCAAAATTAAATGATAATTGATCAGGATCAACTTCAGTCTCTGTTTTTGCTGTTGGTACTTTTTTACATTTTGATTTCTTTGAATCAAAATTAAGTTCAGTATCTCCAAAATTAAATTCTAATTGGCATCATATACCGTTTTTAACAAAATTTACTTTTGTCCCTTGAGATCAATTTGTTCAGAATTTTTCTATTCATTCTAGTTTTCCCATTGTATAATATTTTATAAATTAAATTTGGCTTCGGACAACCCTTTTTTCTCCATTTATATCTTTGAATTCGCTGGCTTTTACCTTAATTTTATCTCATATGTTATAGTATTTTTTCCATTCAACTCAAGCTGGTGCTTTGATTACATTTTTGTGCAATAGTCATTCAACTCATTTTACAGTGATGAACATACCATAATTATATTGCAATTTAATATAACCATCATATCGTTCTCAAATTTTGATATCATTTATACTAAATCAATTTGAATTTCAAGATCATTTTGTTTCATTGTTTCCAGGTTTATTATATCATCATTTATTTCCATTCCATTTGCTGTTTCATTTGGCATTTCAATTGTAATTTCATCATTTTTTGTTTCCATTGTTTCATTTTCAATGATTTTCATTATTCACTGTTCATCATCCATTATTTGTCGTTCATCATTCATTATTTATCATTCATCAGCCATTATTTATTATATTCATGTTTGGTACAAATTTCATATTTGGATTATTTTTATAAGCTTCTTTTATTTGATTGTAGATATTTTCTTTTTTTCATATCCATATTTGATAAGGAATTTTATTCTTGTTTTCATAAATATCTACAAACATTTCTAGACGATCTCACATTTGAGTCTTTAATACCTGTCATTTTTTAAATTTTAATTCCAAGTCATCATTGAAATCTGCTAATTTTCTATACCAGCAGACTTTGTGTCTATTGTTTTTTACATCAAAAATAATTGCATCAGGTTCGACTTCATCTATTTTACAATCTTTGAATAAATGAATTTTGGCTTGTACTGCCAAATCTTGAGAATTTTCATATTCTTGATCACTAATTCATAATCATTCTAATTTTGCTTTTTCTTGGATTTTTTCTTGTACTGAAAATGTTTTATTACTCCGAGCATCCATCAAACTTTCCAATTCTCATCTTTCCATAGCATATCTTTGTCTACTTTGTTTCCTGATTTTATCAATCAATTCTAAAGATCATTCTGGAGTAGGTAAAGGAAGTGTCCTCATACTAAAAGGATCTCCAGAAATTCAATTTGCCATCAATTTGATGTATGCAGTAAACATAGGTAAAGAAATCAAATCGTTTGGAGATACCATTTCTTTAAATTGACCACTAATTATTTCAGCATCATCTTTTCATAGGGTAAACGCCATAATTGTTCACACATTACCAAAAATAGCTTCTTTTACTTCATCTTGTATTTGAGATGTAAACTGATTTGCAACAATCAAAGATAATCTATACTTTCTTGCTTCTGACAAAATAGTAGCAAAAGCTTTTGTCGCAAAGTTTTGGAATTCATCGATATATAGATAGAAATCTCTCCTATCTTCTCTAGCAATATCTGCACGAGACATCGCGTCAATTTGTATTTTTGTGACCAAAAGTGATCAAATCATAGCTGCATTATCTTCTCATATTTTTCATTTACTCAAATTTACCAATATGATTTTTCATTCATCCATCGCTTTTCTCATGTTCAATTTACTTCTTGGTTGTCCAAAAATATTTCTCACTAATTTTGAAGACAGGAATTGTCCAATTTTATTTACAATAGGAGCAATTGCTTCATCTCTCTGTTTGTCACTTCGTTTATTAAATTCACTTTCCCAGAATTTTTTCAATACGGCATCTTCAGTAGTACTTAATACTTCAGCCCTAAAATCTTTATCAGTCAAAATCCTTGTAATATGCATTAATGTAGCATTTGGATAGTTTATCACAGTCAAAACTACATTTCTCAAAATATATTCCAATCTAGGTCACCATGAATTTTCAAATAATTTTTGAAATGTGGAAACCACACCAGAAGCTATTCTATTTTTTTCATCTTCATTCTCTGCTTGTAATAAATTGAATCCGATAGGGTAGTCAGTGTCGGATACGTCAAACAAAATCACATCATTTATTCTACTGGTCGGAATATGTTCCAAAACAGTATCCACTAAATCTCAGTGTGGATCTAACAAACATAATCAATTCCCAGCTTCAATATCAGATTTTACCATATTTGATATGAATGTTGATTTTCATGTTCAAGTTTTTCAAATGATATAATAATGTCTAAATTTATCTTCTCTTTTTATACCAAATTCAATAGCTTCTCATCTGTAGTGTGTCTTTCACAATATTGTAAGCTCTCATTCTGGAGTATTTTTGGTTGTTGGCAAATTCGTAGGGTAAGGCAGTTTTTTGTATACAGTATATTCTAATCATTTGGCGAAATTAGCTTTTGTAGGTATATGGAAAAAATTTACCACTTGATCTATATTCATCATGTGATACTTTGGAAATGGTTTTAATTTATATTTTCATCCGAATTGAGCAAATACTGCTTTGAAATTTGTATCTACGCTTTTTTTTGAATATTCATCATTAGACTCTAGGGCATAAGATATAGAACATAATATTGGTAGAGATTTTTTTTCTTCCTTTTTCTCTCATTCATCTTTTTTTTCATCTGTTCACCAAATCGTTTTCAGCATTTTTAACATAAATTTTCATAGCTTTTTACCAAATGATACTTCCTCTTTGTAGCAATATTTAAATGATATCATGAGATTCTCAGTGGCTGGTATATTGCCAAACAAAGCCAAAATATCTCTCATTGGATCCATATATGTCCCATCTTTGATGAAATAATCTTTTTCAAATAATGTTGTATCCGATTCAAAATTTAAGTAGTTTTTGATTAATGGATTACCTTTACTATCGTGTTCTGGATTTGTTTCAGTAGGCTCAAGGTCTGAAGTGCTGAAATTTGCATAAAAAGTGTTTTTGAAAAAAGTCTCAAATTCTTTTGGTAATTTTACAAAAAATTTAATATTAGCATTGTTTCAATATATTATGAAAGAAATCTTTTTAGTTCACAAACTGGCACAATTTTTCAAAACAGTATCCCAATGGTTTATACCTAATTCATTATCTTTAAATGGTTTTAATTGTAAGAAAAAATATTTTGAATCAGTCATTCAGCTATTATTTCATTGTAATATAGTGTTAATTGTGTTTTCTATCATATTTTTTATTTAATTAAATTATTATTAAGTATAATTGTATATATTTTTTTACAAATAGCAAGTGTTCACACGATATTATTTAATAATTATTATTTCTCATGTGTGACATAAAATTTTCATCCATATTCTAGATGGTTGTAAATCTCTCCAAAAGTATCAGAATCCGTATTTACACAACCATTACTTCATCTATGATCTCTTGAATTTTCTGATTTTAATTTTTGTTTCCTATCTTTGTCTCATTTAAAGTCTCAATGTATTCCCATAGAATATGTATCATTTTGTGTGTCATATTGATCTTCAAGTGGAGATAAAACTATGTAATGAGTTCAATAAATTTTAAAAAAATCTTTTCCAGCATAATTTTCATATTTTCATCATATTTGATACAATCATCCAGGTGTGGTGTGTATTCCTTTCTTTATGTCATTTTTTTGATCTCATGGAGTAGATCATACAACTACATTTTGCCTTGATAACAAGTAATTATCAGAAGAAAATAAGTACACTCTATAATCAAATTTTGATAATATGGCATAGTTTTTTCATCAATTATTCAATTCTTTAGACAAAAATTTTTGATAAATATCTATGACATCATCCGGTATTTTGATCTCATTGGTATCTTCATCATTATGATAAATATCTATGACATCATCTGGTATTTTGATCTCATTGGTATCTTCATCATTATTTAGGATCTTCTTGGCATCTTCATATATACGAAATGTTCATAATTTAGCCATTTTACTTAACTCATTCTTTCATAGCTTTTTTCAAGCTATATAATCAGAATAATGATTGTCACAATTTACATCCATTCACAATACTTTTTGAGCTTCAATTATGTTATTTTTCAAAAGATGATACATTACAATTTTTTTCAGATTATTATTGTTAAATCAGTTTACTACATCGATTATTTCTTGGTATGAAATATTGTCTAAATTACTTTTGTCTAATCTTTTTGAAAGTAGTTCAGCATTCCAAGTCATATTTCTAGCTATTTCTACATCTTCATCTACATATCAATATTGACTAAGATTATCCAAAGGATTATTGGATTCTCTGTTAGTATTGTCTTGTAAATTATCATCTCATCAATTCCCATTTATAGTTGGTGCATCATTATGATTTTCTTCATTATTATTGTTGTCAGTATTATCTTCAGTATCATCTTCAATATCATCTAAATTTAGCAGACCTCAATTTCATGATCATTGTAATCAAGCTGGTTGTGGAGTAGCTTCCTCTTGAATTGGATCACTGCTTTCATCAGATGTGTTTGTGTTTTCTGTAGGTGTGGTAGATGGATTTGATGAATTTTCTTCATCATCAAGGATTATATCATCTAAACTGATTCAATCATTCCCATGCGAATTTTGTGGAATGTTTTCTGGTTCAGAGATTGCAGGATTTGTTGAAATTGAATCAAATGTTCAATGCTTTAGTTTATCCCTTATAAATTGTATAGTCCTATGTCATACAATTCCACTTAATTTTCGCTCGATTATATTTTTACCTCACTTTTGTTCCCAAGTGTCACGATCTAAAGCTTGGATATATCCGTAACAATTTATAAAATTTATATCAAAATTTCAAGAAAGCTTCTGAGAAAATTCTTTTAATCATCCCATATCTTTTTCATTTGATAATATTTGTAATGCTATGGATAGAATTTGTTCAGGCTCCGGCTCCCGCTCCTTTCATTCTGTATTTATATTAAATTCTGTATTTATATAAAATTTTGTATTTATATTAAAATTTGTATTTAAAATTGTTCACAATTCAGAAATAACACCTTTTATCACAGAGTTTTCCTCATTATAAGAATCTTTAAAATCCTTTCGTTTGCAATTTACAAATGTGTTAATAGCATCTTTACCATATTCACTTAACGCTTTATCTCTTTGGGAGATAATATTATTGAAATTCGAAACAGCTGGATCCTCTCCGTTTTCAATAATATTTTCTATTTCTCTACTTGTTATTGCTTTTTGTTGTAGAGCATCGACATTGGAATAATTAACAACAGTTGGAACTTCTCCGTTTTCACTACTTGTTATCGCTTTTTGTTGTAAATCATCTAATCAAAAATCAATAACATTGTTTTTAATATCCGTTAATTCATTTCGTATAAAATTTTCTTTTAATTCTTT
>JAZUKX010000142.1:0-3696 GCA_045643505.1 Candidatus Absconditabacterales bacterium
TTTATTAAAAAAATCTAAATTTTTATTTACAAGATGATCGTATTCTTTTTTATCTGATTCACCTAATAAAGCATAAAGATGTAATTCAATATAGTCATCTAAAATTGGACGCATATCTTTTTTTAATAATTCAAAATCATCTTCTTGTGGCTCAAATCATGCTTTTGTTAGCGTTTCATCTAAAAATGAGTCTCTATAAATTTCGTAATTCATGATGTTATTTTTTATATAGTTAAAGGTATTTATATTATTATAAGACAACAAAATATCAATTACATTTTATTAAGGTTCCACTTTTGATATTTTATCTAATGTTGTGTTTATATTTTGATAAGTAGCATCTGTGTCTTTGTTACTTGCAGGTTGTTTTCAAATATTCATCCTGTTTTCAAATTCATCGTTTGAAAAATCCCAATTCATAATATTTGTTCAAAAACATTTATCATCTTTATATTGATTATCTATTTCTTTAGCTAAAGCAGCTAGTAGTGGAGATCAATAGTAATTGTTAATTTCAGATTCTATTCCCTTATTTAATCGTCAGTCTTTGTATCAGAAAATAGGATAAAATTTTCCAGTTTGAACTCAAAGTTTCTTTCATTGTCAAGAACTCCTATAAAAAGGAATAATTAAATCATCAGATATTTTAATTAAAATTGTTGGACGAAACCCAAGCCTTGCAAAATCTTTATTTTGAATAGCATCCTGTACTAAACTTTTAGCTTTGTCTTCAAATTTACTAATTTCAGATTTCTTTAATTTGTGTTTATAGTCTTCTTTTAAAGGAGAATTAATTTCTTTGTTAATACGTCATAAAATATATAAATTGTCTTTATATTTTTCTTTTAAATTATTAACTTCCTTAGCATCATAAAAATTTATTTGTGAAAAATTATTCCAGAAATCTTTAGCTTCTTCTAATTGAGACAGAGCCATCTTATTATCTTTGTATTTTTCTAAAAAATCTTCATCTCAAACTTCAAGAGCACTTTTAATATCTCTTAAAATTTCTTTTTTTTGGACATCTGACAATTGTCCTGATTTCTCTTGATGCGCATCAACATTTCAACTATTTTCATTTGTTTTTCATGGAGGTGTTACAATATTTTTTCAGTTTTCTGAAGATGGTGTATCTAAATTTGTATTTCATTTTTTTGAATTATCTGATATTTTTTCTTTTCATTTTTTATCATATTCCTTATCTTTGTTTTTATCTTCAACTTTATTTTTTCTATATTCTTTATCTGGTTTTACATCCCTTTTAAATGTATTAGAGAACCAAGGTAATCCCATCACAAGCCATTTATTTCCTGCATCAGATCATGGTACTCATGGTACATTATTAGAAATTTCCATAAAAGCTTTACCAATTCTAGCTGAAGCATCATGAGCAATAGTGCTATCGATATTTAATGCTGTATCATAACTAATGTTAAATTTTCCAGCAAAATTTCATGCTCATTTTACTGTTTCCTCAATTGTCTCTAAACATCTCATTCAATGTAAATCAGCATTTGTAAATCACGTATTTCAGAATCATTGATTAATTTGATTTATTAATTCAGTTTTATTACTTAAAGAAGAACTATTGATAACATTTTTTACTTGGTCTAATTTAGATAAGTATGTTGAATGATCTAGTAATGAACTTCATGCACGAACTGCAGTTCAATCTGTTCATGCTCCAATATGCAATGTAACCGAACTTGAAGAGTCTAAACCTGAAATATTATTTCTAGCTGCATCAAAAATTTGATTTGATCATGAGAATTCATACTGTCACATTCAGAAATTATCGGAAACGGTTGCAGTTTCTGATGTCTCAATATGTCATGGAGTTCATGAAACAGCATCTTTTGCAAACATTCCAGTTCATGAAATAGCTTGAGCTAGCGTACTTGTTCCAAATGTAATAGCGGCTGTTCATATTCACCGTTTCGTAGCTAATCGAGATCTTTCTTTTCTAAATCTCTTAGACGCTGAATTATAATCTTTTTTGTATAAATTTAGTACATCATTATAATTAACTTCTTTTTCATCCTGATAAGCTTCGAGCTGAGTGAGATCGTTTAAAGTCGCTCATTCTCAATAGATACGTTTTGCTGCAATTGTAAGCGCATTTTCAAGATTATAAAAGTCTCTTTCAATTTGATTTACATCTTTTGATTTTAAAAAGTTATGTCATGTATCTCGATATGCTTGTAGCCTAGCTCTAGCATCCAATAAGTTACAATAAAAAGCATTTTTTTCATCTGCATTTAATCTCTCCATTTGAGAAATAGATGAATAAATTACTTCTGAAATTTCTTTCGTGTTTCATGATGACTCATTTTGTAATTCAGCCTGAGTTGCCTTTCAATACAATTCAAGTTGTCTTTTTGCCGTATAACGTTTAAGCCATCAGTATTCATACTTTCAATTACTACCTTTTAAATTTTTTATTTTTTCTCGTTCTTTCATTTTAGCAATTTCTTCTTCATAGTTTCTAGTTAAATTTTTTTCATAAGTATTTTGTTCTTTTGTATGATGTGTCCATTTTTTTATAAAATTCTTTGCTCCAACCAATCAAGATAAAGTTGCCGTAGCAGCTAATGCTCATCATCATAATGCTCATACAGCAATTCATGATGCACTTATTCAAGCTATTGTAAGTGCTTGTCACCACCATGGCATTTTATCCAACTTATTTCAAAATCTAAATAACCAATTTTCACGATCTTTATTATTTGTTTGGTATGATCATTTTCAATTTACAAGCAAATCTAATTTTAATTGTAAATTATTCGCAGACATTTTTGCTAAAGATTTTTGATGGTTTATAAATTGATTAATTTTTTTATCAAGATCATTTTTAGATAAGCCTTCTGTATTTCAAATTAAATCAAACAATTCTTTTCTAAATCTTGGATCTCTTTTATATTTTGAAAAATCTACATCAATTTTCGTACGAATATTATTGAAATGAGAATTATCATGATCTTGTACATATTTTTGCAAATCAGAACTAATTGACTGAAATAATAAATTATCATCTCTAATTCAATTCAATTTATCTAAGATATTGGAAGCAAAGAATTTTTGATCTTTTGCAACTGGTAAAGGTAGGTCTTTTACAAAATCATTAAATCTTGATTTAAATTCAAGTTCAGTAATATTTCATTTCAAATAATCTTTAGCTATTTCATTTAAGTTATCTTGTTCTTGTTTATTTAAATGCAATTCACTTCTATCAATTTTTCAAAATGCACGACTTCATCACAATACTTGTTCCAAATCATGACGCACTGCTTGTTTTACCATTTCTCTATCAATAGTTCAATTTTTTGTAAATGGTGTTTTTTCATACTCATTTTTCTTTGCCTTTATTTTTTTTCTTCTAATTCTTCCTCTAGATAGCCACAACTTTCCTCTTTTTAAAAAATTCCATCTTGATGTATTATGCCAAGCTTCATTAATTTCATTCTCAACTTCACGAGAGATCATATCTTCATAAGATTCAGAGACATCAGAGAGTACCACATTCATTTCAAATTGATCTGGCTCTGGTTTCTCTGGCTCTAGTTTCTCTGGCTCTGGTTTCTCTGGCTCTGGTTTCTCTGGCTCTGGTTTCTCTGGCTCTGGTTTCTCTGGCTCTGGTTTCTCTGTCTCTGGTTTCTCTGGCTCTGGTTTCTCTGGCTCTGGTTTCTCTGGCTCTGT
>JAZUKX010000143.1:0-16638 GCA_045643505.1 Candidatus Absconditabacterales bacterium
CAGCTAAATATAAAGTAGTTAATTTTGTTAAGTTTTGTAAATCGGATAAATTTGATATATTATTTTCGGTCAAATCTAAAGTAGCTAGATTTTTAAATTCTTTAAAATTTTGTATGCTAGATATGTTGTTTTCACTTAAAAAAATTTCAGTTAATCAGCTGTATGCAAAGATAAATGAATCATCTATACTATTTATACCTTTATTTATACAAATTAACCTTTTATTATTGTTTCACAATGTACATCAAGCATTTGTACTATTACAATAAGTCAAAATACCATTTCTAAAATTTCTACTAGTGGTTGTACATGTCGCTTGGATATATGCTGTAGAAGTTCATGTATTTCAGGCAGCATCAGTATACTCAAAATTACATGGATTATTTGCTCTCACAGTACATGTATTCCTTCCGTTATTATTTAAAATTGTCACTTGCTCATCACAAGTCAAAGTGGCTGTGGTTGTACCATAACGAGTACTATATGATACACTACAATCAGGAGCTTCTTTGTCGATCCAATTTACAGTAGCAGTAGCCTGTCATGTCACTCAATTCTGATTGATTATGTTAAATGTGTATTCTCAATTCGTTACAAAAGTATAAGTATCATTTCAACCGTTATTTGTAATAGTTACATTTTGGTTACATGTAATTTTTGCTATTACATCTTTATTAGTTAAATTCCAAATATCGTAGTCAATAATACATTCTGGTGCTACATCTCACTTTATGATAGGATTTTCAATATGTGTAGCAAAATAATCTGCTCAATATAGTTGTAGTATTGCTGTGTTTTGTTCATATCATTCTGATAGTGTTATTGTGGTTTGATTGTTTATTGATTCTCAAATAATATTAGATGTAATATTTCAGAAAATAGAATAATTTGTAATCCAATTATCATCAGATATTCCAATTACATTTACTTCGTTAGTAGTGATTGAATCTGGTAATTCCATATGTCACTTTGATATAGTAATATTTGTTCATAGATATTTACCACTTATATTCATAATACTACTTCATATAGAATAATTAGTCACAGGTCAATTGAATGTCCTTTTTCATTTTTGAGTTGATAAATCAGTATTCCAATCTAATAAATAATTTCAATTTCAATCTACAGGGTTTATTATATGATTCCAATTTTGAGTTGTGCTATTACCATTATTATAGTCATAAATATTATCAGTCTGTATTATATTGGATAATCATGCTGTACTATTATTGTATGCTAATATATTTGATGTAGCAATATTATCGCAGGCATTTGGATTTACTCAATTGTCATTATTAAATGATTGAATATTACTCAAAGTCATATATTGCAATCAGTCTATATATATTCAATATGAAGAATTATTGAAAGTTAATACATTATTAATAGTTCAATATCAATATGTTTGTCCATTTCAGATATTTACATTTGATGGAATTCAATCTGTATAATAGATTCAGTTTGTGGCATTATATGTCTGTACACTATTTAATGAGACATATCTTCAATTTACATAAATTCAATATGTGCTATTTCATCAGTTAATTCATATGTTGTCGATAATATTTTCTCATCTATTAGCTGATGTTTCCCAGACCATATTTGCGATGATAATATTTAGATTTTGTGTAGCTCATCATTTACTGGCAGACTGGATTACAGCTCAATTTATGGCTGTGGTACTATTTATTGTAGTTCATCATTTTCTTTTACTGATGATAGCACTACATAATCACATAGTAATCTTTTGATTTGTATCAATTATATCGGTATCTAGGACATAAATTGTTTTATCATTCAAAGTAGCAGGTAAATCTGATACATAACTAATTGTTGCATTATTACAATCAGAATAAGTTCGATCAGTCCATTCTTTTGTATAAGCTGTAGTATCGCTTTGAGATGAACCATAAAGTGCATTTTTTATATCTTGATCTGTAGGGCTTTGATCCCAAAAAGTTTGATCTATAAAATTATCATTATCCCAATTTATCGCAGCCACATCGTTTCATCATATACTAAATCCACAAAATATACCTAAAATAATAATTGACCATCTGATTATTCAAATTACAGAAAAATATGATGATCTGTTTGATCTATTTTTATTTTTATTTTCTATCAAGTTATAAAATCTATTCAAATTTAAATTATCGTTATATAAAATTTGAGTCATTATCCTTACCAAAGGATAGTTCACCAAATATAATTATACTCAAATTTAATATAGAAAACAAAAATTTGAAACAAAACAAAAAAAAATATTTGACTTTTAATCAAAATAATCTGCTATTTGTGTTTTTGTGGTAGTATTAATACAAAAAAATATTATCAAAAATCTATAATATCATATGCTCCAAGAATATTTTTACTCAAATTCATATTAAAATTAATCATCATAATAGTTGAGACCGATGTTTTAAGATAATTCAAAATTTTTTTCAGATCCAAAATCATAATATGCAAAATACTATAGAAATCAAACCTACACATGTCGCAGCACTTCGAATATTCAAGCTCATAGCCGATAAACTTAGTCATACAGCTATTGCATCGATACTGACAGCTAAAGCTTGTAAAAAAAGATCTTTTATTGTAAATTTATTATCTTTTTTTTGTATATTTCACTTTGATATCTTATATTCTTTGTAATCTTTGACAAAATCTATTATCATTTCTCATCACACATACAACAATAATATTAGTGCTAACCGATGATCAAAACGAGCGATAAACTGTATGACTAGATCTCCAGCTAAAAATCATAAAGATAGCATTCAAAAATGAAACAATCAAAAAACAAGTATAATTACAGCCTTCTTTTTTAGATCTAATCCAGTATAAGAAAGTCCATTTGACATAGATACAGCAAAAACATCCATAGATAGTCAAACAGATAATATTACCAATTCAAAAAATGTCATATTTTTTTATTTTTATAAACTATATTTATTCATCATCTTCATCATTTCTATTGTAATTTGTCCTCCTATCACCATCTTCTTCATAATCATCATCTTCATCATCTCACCGATCATCATCTCCTCGCGGATCATCAAAGTTTACATTTTTTTTCTTGACAGTCTTTTTTATAGGAGTTTCATCTTCTTCATAATCATCATCTTCATCATCATAATATTCACCATCTTCAAATTCATCATCCAAAAACTCGTCTTTAATAGATCATTCACTGATGTCTTGATTATTATATCTATCAGATTTGTTGTCTTTATTTGTCATAATTATGAATGAAAAAATAAAAGTCGGAGAAAGATATAAAGATTTTATATACAAAAATCAAGTAATATATGTACTTTTTTATAAAGTAGCATGTAATCCAAAAATATTCGTATTACTACACGCTACCTTCATATACAAAGAATATAATTATTTTAATTCAATAATTTAGTTACGATATCTCCGACTATTTTTGGATTTGCTTTTCATGCTGTTTTTTTCATGACTTGTCATACAAAGAATCATAGAGTAGTAGTCTTTCATCATTTATACTGATCTACGATAGCAGGATTCTCATCAATTACTGATTTTACAATAATTTCTAGTTCAGAGTCATCTGGTTGTTGTGCATTGAATCATTTTTCTTGAATAATTTCATTTGCTGATTTTCAAGTGCTTAGCATTTCATCCATCACTACTTTCATTTGATTATCCATAATTTTTCATTCAATAGCAAGTTTCAAAAATTCAATCAATTTATTTTTATCAAATTTTAATTTATTTATTCATACAAAATTTTCTTTCATGTAAGCAGAAATCGGTCAGACAATCCATTTTGCCACAATTTTTGGCTCTAATCATATTTTTACAATATCCAAAAAATAATTTAAGACTTCTTGATCGTTAATTAATCAGTTAATATATTCTTTATTAAATCAATATTCTTGTTTGAATTTCTTGATTATTTCATATGGGATAATTAATTTTTGTTCACTCAATCGATTTAGCTGTTCATCATTTAATATTAGTTCAGGCATATCAGGCTCTGGAAAATATCTGTAATCTAGAGCATCTTCTTTATATCTCATAAATTTACTAACTCATTCTGTATCATTCCACATCCTGGTTTGTTGCTTATTTTCTTCTCATTTGTCTAATAATTCGCTTTGTCTACGATATTCGTATTCGATTCATTTCCTAATCATGCTAAAAGAATTTACATTTTTTAGTTCTGTCCTATTTCATAGTGGATCAGATTCATTTTTCCTAATGGAGATGTTTACATCTACTCTCATTTGTCATCTATCCATGTCTGCATCTGAAATTCAGTTGTATCTGACAATTCTCTGTAGTTCTTTCAAAAATTCTATAACTTCTTCTTCATCATGAAAATCAGGTCAAGTTACAATTTCTACCAATGGAGTTCATGCACGGTTGAAATCTACTAAAGCGGCTCAACCATTGTGAATCATTTTTGCTGTATCATTTTCCATATGAGCATTTTCTATCCTTACACTGACTTCTTTTTCATAATTGTTTACAAAAAATTTCATTTCTCAATCCACGTTCGTTGGCTCATATTCTTGTGTGATTTGGTATCACATTGGTAAGTCTGTATATGAATATGATTTCCTATCAAAATGAGAATGTTTATTTATATGACAATTTAAAGCCTTTCACAATTTTAATGCCAATTCCAAAACCTCTTTGCTCAATGTAGGCAAAGCTCAAGGCTGTCATGTACAAACAGGACAAATATTTGTATTTGGCAATAGTGTATCAAAATTTTGTTCGTTCTTACATTGACAAAAAATTTTGTTTGGACTATTTAGTTTAAT
The DNA here is from genome assembly GCA_045643505.1 of Candidatus Absconditabacterales bacterium. Lineage (GTDB taxonomy): Bacteria > Patescibacteriota > Gracilibacteria > Absconditabacterales > Absconditicoccaceae > JALOAF01. Next base: position 4,797 of record JAZUKX010000143.1, read on the forward strand.
GTGAATTTCCAATCATATAGTTTTTAAATACATATTTGAAATCAAACAATAAAATTACGATATTTTTTACATATCCACTTTAAAATTTAACGATATTTATAGAAAAAACAAGGAAAAATAACGTTTGTATCACTATCTAAAATAATAAGAAAAGATAGCCGTGATAGCTATCTTATTAGTTAATCTTTTAAATTTCCCATGCATTCCTTTACATGGTGAGGTACATATGAAGTGTAATCTTCACCTTGATTAAACAACATTCTAACCAAGGTAGAAGATATTAATTCGTTTACTTCGTTTGCGAAGAAACAAATTGTCTTGATAGATCCCAGTCTTTGATTAATTTTTTGCTGATAGCATTCATCATCAAAACTAGTAACACCACAACGAAGGCCTCGAATCAAAAAATCACACTTGTGTCTTTTTGCAATGTTTACCGTCAATCCTTCAAAAGAGATGACTTTTACTCGAGGAGCATCTTTGTAGACTTCCTGTATCATAGAGACTCTCTCTTCAGGAGTAAACATTGGATTTTTTTTGTCTGGATTTTGGCCTACAGCGACAATCACTTCATCAAAGACCTGTAATGCTTGATTGATGATATCCATATGACCATTCGTCAGTGGATTAAATGATCCAGCATACAGTCCACGCCGAATTTTTTTTTCTTTTTTCATATTCTAAAAGTTATTTGTTTATTCTTTTTTTTTATTTAAGTTTTATTATAAATAAATAATTATATTTGTCAATAAAAATAAAAGAGATTTTTTTGTACAAAAATTTTTTAAAATCAAAAAAGAATCATTGCATGCAATGATTCTTTGATAATATGTCGCTAACACCGGGGATAATATGATATATGATGACGACAAAAAGGACATACAACATAATTTAATTGACCATTCCTTAATCTGAATGTTATGCGAGGAAATTTGTCTTCTCCTTTATCGAAGAAAGCAAATTCTGTACCGCAAATATTACATTCAATATTAGTAAGAGGGTCTCCTGTTTTTAGAATTTCAACTTTTTTTGAAACATCCGTAATTGGTCTTGTTTCAATATCTGTTTCTTCTATTCTTTTATCGAGTATGAGATCTTCACAACAGTGTGGACATTCTATAGTATACCATTTGTTTTTAATAAATTTTGGATAACCCTCAGTAAAATGAAATATTGTATTACATATGCTACATTTTACCGCTTTTGGGATAATAAGTTTAGGCCGCGCACCTACTTTCCATATTTTTATTTCAATATTATTGTCTGTCGTTTTTTTGAATAAGCGATTCCAAAATGAAACTTTTTTTGGTACTGATAAACTTTCCCAATTTTCTCCATAAAACAATTTATTACATATAGGACAGGCTACATAGAGGGTCCCATAAATATATCTCTTTTCTATATTGAAAGAGAATTCGCTTTTACATCGTGGACATAATATAGCATCAGGAATTGGAGGAATTCCAGGTAATGTCCCTGATTTGATAATTTTTAAATTCTCCATAATATTAGATTTTAAATTTTTGTTTGTTTTTTTTTGTGTGTCTTGAAAAATCTTTTTAAACTACTACGATTTTGTATCGTCAGTTTTTGTGATGTGTGGAAATTTTTTTCGAAATATTTCACTAATTTTTTGTGTAGGGACAATTACATCTCCAATTTCTGTTTGAAAAATAAATGCCCCATAGAGTGCCTTGTTTTGACTAGAAGGTCCTTCAGGTAAAGATTTTTCAGGTAAAAATTCTCCTTCAGTAATTTTTTTCTCCATAATATTAGATTTTAAATTTTGTTTGTTTTTCTTTACTAGATACACCATAAAATAGATTTATTCTATTCTGAAGATTTTATTAAATCATTAATTCTTTTCCAACGATTTAATAATTTTTCGAGTTTTTTCCCACTAATCATATTGCCACAATCTAGACATGATATATAAGGATTTTTATCCAAAAATGCATATTTTATATGCGTCAAATTGAATATAGCCCATTTTTTACAAGTGGGACACTTGATTTTGCCAGTGATTTTTAATTTTATTTCAGGATTTTGTTCTTGTTTAGTTTGTTTTTTCATATTTCTGTTATTTTTTTTTGTTAATACTATTTTTTTGCCCAATTAATATATCTAATTCTCACAATTTTTCAATATTTTATATTGCCATTTTCGATATAATATTTATTATAGACATAAATAAATGTAAAACAAAAACAAAAAGACATGAAAATTGAATATTTAAAAGATGGCACGCTTGTCATCACAGCTGATGGTGAAGATGATGAATTTTATCTGGAAGTCAAACCAGGTGAAAAAACGATAATCAAAACTATCCCTAATGAACAGGTCAAATGACCTGTTTTTTATTTATATTTTAATGTCTTTTTACACAAATTTTGTGTAAAATGTTGAATGTAGGAAAAAAATAAGTATAATAAAAATATTATCTACGTTTTATGTGTATAAATATTAATTATGACCAGATTTTCTGATGTGTTTCACCCATGAAAACATATAAAAAAAGAATTAGAAAAAAGATGACGAAGTCAGACCGACTTTGCTAAACTTATTTGACTTCCAATTTCTGAAGTAAATGATTTGCTCAATTGAAGGAGAAACTTATCTCCAAAGACTGCTGTCCGTATGGCTATTGCACTCAAAATCCCAGCAGAGAAACTCTTAAAGTGGCAGAATGCACGAGATTTGCATTTATTATACAAAAATGAAAAACATAACAAAATTTTACAAGAAATTAAACAAAGGATATTGTGATTTGTACGTAATTAATATTAATTTTTTATTTTTTTTGCTATGATGAAAAATATTTTTAAGATATTTGCTTGTGATGTGAAAAAAATATTCGGAAATCGAGTTGCTGTTTTTGTAGTCGTAGCAATTTGTATATTGCCATCATTGTATGCTCGATTTTATCTCAAATCTTCACGAGATCCATATTGAAACACAAAATGATTAAAAGTAGCAGTAGTGAATAATGATGAATGAGTAGTGTTTGAATGAAATTATATCAATATATGAAAAGAAGTAGTAGATTGATTGAAAGAAAATGATCAGATTTGACGAGTGTTTGTCACTGAATCTGTCGCACAAGAATGAACAGAACTATGAAATTATTATGCAAATATTATTATTGAGTCTTGATTTTCGCAGAAATTTATCACATTTTTGGATGATGAACCTCAAAATCCTAAATTGTATTATACTGTAAATGAAAAAATTAATGCTATAGTCCCAAAAATTACAGATCAGTGAGCTTCATCTATCAGAGACAATATCGAAGAAAGTTTCACACGTACCGTCAATGAAGTTGCTATGGAGAAATTGAATGATGTGTGATTTTTTGTACAAAAGGACAAAAGTAATATTTATAGTTTTATAGATGTGGTCCACAAGATAAATAAGGAAGTTTCTTGATTAAATTCTTTTGTTGATAATGCTCTAAATTCAGCTTATAAGACGAGAAATAAATTAAAACAACTCAATTGAGACATGCCATCGCTTTACGATACGGTAGATGATACACAAGATCTTCTTTCGGATACTATGAATTTATCTCAAGAGACCATAGATTTGCTAGATTCAGCACCAAGTAAGCTCAAAAAGGATATGTCAAATATACGATCGAGTTTGGATACATTAGATAATGATGTTTCAAATGTGATTTCTATGGCGGATAAAGAAAATGACAAAATTCAAACATGAATAAATGTCGTTTTGTGAGATATTTCAAAAATTAGATGAGTTATAAGTGGTCAAAAAAACACACTAGAAAATGTAAAATCGAGATTACAAAGTCTGACATGAAGCGTTACATGAAAAGTCATTGCTATAAATGCTGTAGATAATTTACTCTCAAAATATAATTCTGTCGATCAAAAACTTTCATGATTCAATAGCTATTTATTGTGAATTGAATCTGGATTGGATAATTGAATGAATACAATCAAAAAAAATCAAAATAATATCAAATCTTCCACTAAAAAAATCAGAAATGATATCGATGATATTTCAAGAGATTTGGATCGTGATTTGATTCCAGATTTAGATAATACATTGCAACAGATTTACAATCTTTCATCTAAATGAACAGATAAATTAAATAAGTTGGAAAATGATTTGCCAGATGTCGAAGCATGAGTTAATTCTTGATTGGATATGATTAATACGGCGATAGATAGACTAGAGGAGTTGAAAAGAGATTTACCATCCATTCAGTGAAATATCTCGAGTGCAGATAGTAGTCTACAGAAGATAAAAAATGATGGATTTATAAATAAATTTTTGGATGTGGCATTGTTGGATCCTGGAAATGTATCAGATTTTTTTACAGCACCAATTGAGCTTGTGGAAAACAAGCTTTTTTCAATCCCAAATTATTGATCAGCTATGGCTCCATTTTTTACACCATTAGCAATTTGGATTTGAGCACTATTGATGATAGCAATGTTTTCGACTAGAAAAGTAGATGAAAAATATGCAAAATGTAAAAATTTTGAAAAATTTTTTGGTAAATGGCTGTTGTTTTTTTTGGTATCAATAGTCCAATGACTTATAGTTACATTGTGAGAAGTCTGGATGCTATGAGTATATGTGGCAAATTTTCGAGCATTAATTGTTTCTGTAGTAGTCTGTTCTCTCGTTTTTTCTATGATTACATTTTCTCTTGTCTGGACATTTTGAAATGCATGAAAATGAATTTGTGTTATTTTTTTGGTTTTACAATTATCATGATCATGATGAACTTTTCCTGTTGAGATGACTGATTCCTTTTTTCAAACCATCAACCCATTCTTACCATTTACTTATGCCATTAGAGCAATAAGAGAATCTATTTGATGAATAGTGCCACAAATATTTTGGAGTAATATCAGTGTCTTGTTGTGATTCTTTGTGCTTTTTGTATTGATTTGATTGTTTATCAGTCCATATACAGTGAAATGAATCTCAAAATTTGATAAGAAATTCGCAGAACTGGATATCGCAGAATAAAAAAAACTGAGTATATTTCAACTCAGCTTTCTGTATTTTATTAGCATAAATTCCTAATCAGCATCAATTACTTCTTCTGGCTGGTCTCAATTGCTTTCTGTAGTTCATGTATCAGTAGTAGCTCATCCATCAGCTCAAGCTGTAGGTTGCATTTCTGCTTGGTGTTTTTGATACCAATCTGCAAAAGATTTATTTAATTCTTCTAATTTCTTTTCACATTCATCTTTTGTTACATCTTCTTTGTCTTTAATAGATTTTGCTTCTTCAATCATTTTATTTACCTCATCTTTTGCTTCATCAGATAATTTATCTTTATTTTCATCTACTAGATTTTGCATTTGATATGTAAGTTGTTCCAATTTGTTTTTAGATTCAACTAATTCTTTCCTCTTTTTGTCTTCTTCTGCGAACTTTTCAGCTTCAGCTTTTGCTGTTTCTATTTCACTATCAGACAAGTTTGTTGCTCATTGGATTACTACATCTTGTTTCTTTCATGTCGATTTTTCCTCAGCACTTACTTTCAAGATTCCATTTGCATCGATATCGAATGTAACTTCGATTTGTGGTTGTCATCTCCTCATTGGAGGTATTCATTCCAAATTGAATTGTCCAAGTGATTTATTATCTTTTGCAAATTGTCTTTCTCATTGTACTACATGTACAGTTACTGCACTTTGATTGTCTGTAGCTGTAGTATAGATATTTGATTTTTTTGCTGGGATTGTTGTGTTCCTTTCAATCAAAACATGAGCTAATCATCATTCAACTTCTACAGCCAAAGAAAGAGGAGTTACATCCAAAAGCAATATGTCAGTTACGTTTCATTGAATAATTCATCATTGGATTGCTGCTCATTGTGAAACAGCTTCATCTGGATTAACAGTCGCTTTTGGATCTTTTCCAAAGATGTCTTTTACGATAGTTTTTACAGCAGGCATCCTTGTAGATCATCAAACCAATATAACTTCATTGATTTCAGATTTGTCTAATTTACTATCTTTCAATGCTTGGATTACTGGTTGTTTACATCTTTCTAATAAATCTTTACAAAGATTTTCAAATTGAGCTCTTGTTAGGCTTTCAGATAAATTTTTTGGTTGTCATTTATCATCTGTACAAATGAATGGAATCATAATTTCAACTCTTTCTGTCTGAGAAAGTTGCATTTTGGCTTTTTCTGCTTCATCTTTTAATCTTTGCATAGCCATAGCATTGTCTTTCAAATTGATTCATTCTTTTGTTTTAAAAGCATCAACCAAATAATTTATGATTTTTTGATCAAAATCTTTTCATCAAAGTTGAGTATCTCAGCTAGTAGACAATACTTGGAATGTTCATTCTGCTCCAATTTCCAAGATAGTTACATCAAATGTTCAACCTCAAAGATCAAATACTACGATTTTTTCATCTTTGTTTTTTCATTCTCAGTAAGCTAATGATGCTGCTGTAGGTTCGTTGATGATCCTTTCTACTTTCAAACCTGCAATCTCTCAGGCTGCTTTTGTTGCATTTCTCTGAGAATCATTAAAATATGCTGGTACTGTGATTACAGCTTGTGTAACTGGTTCTCACAAAAATTTTTCTGCATCTTCTTTTAATTTCTTCAAAACAAATCCAGAAATTTGTTCTGGTTTGTAGTCTTTTCAGTCAATACTGATTACTACTCATCCATCTTTTCATTCTTTCATATCAAATGGAGAATCTTTGACTTCATCAGCAACTTCTTTGAATTTTCTTCAGATGAATCTCTTTGTCTCGAAGATTACATTTTTTGGTTCTAAAATTGCCTTTCTTTTTGCTAGATCTCCAACCAACATTTCATCTCATTTGATGTAAACTATTGATGGAGTAGTTCTAGCTCATTCAGAGTTTGCTATCACTTCTGATTTGTCTCACAACATGTATGATACACATGAATTTGTTGTTCATAAGTCTATTCAAATTACTTTTCACATGGTAAAATATTATAAAATAAAATGTGTCACTAAAATCGACTACGTGCTACTATAATCAAATTTTTTTTAAATGCAAGAAAAAATAGCACTTTATTTTTTTGAGTGCTACGCTTTTTAAAAAAACGATATCTAGTAGTCTATACAATAAATTTTTATATTTGATAATTAATTGACATTGTATGTCTTTTATGTATATATAGACAAAATATTTTAAATATTATTTTGTAAAAATGTCAGGAAAAAATAATACAGCTTGAGAATCAAATCCAATAGTAGATATGAAAAATTCATCAACAAATCTCAACGAATGATCTGTAGAGATAAATATTATGTGATCTACAAAAAATAAGTTGACTCATGCTTTACTAGCAAAACAAGTAAAAACTGCTATTGATGAGTGATATAACAAACTTGATAAAATAGATATAGAAATAGCTCAATTGAATGATTCTGTAGACGACTGGGATCAAATGAAATCTACATTTCTATGAGAAATGGCACAGGCAGAAATTGAATTTCAAAAAAAGAATATAGATTATTCTATTTTACTAGAATCATTATGATTAAGTAATGAAGATATAGAAAAACTATTTGATGAAAATAATTTAAAAAAATATTTAGCTGATAAAGATAAAAAAGGACAAAAAGAAGATATAGAATCAGCTAAAAATTTATATTTAGAAATCTATAATAACCATGAAATAGATGCAATCGGGTCTTTGTTAGATAGTGTAAATGATGAGATATCAAAAGCCCTTCAAATTATAGAGGTACTTCAAAAAGCGAAAACCGAAAAGATAGAAGAAATGAATAATATTTTAAGAGATTGATGGCTTGATCAATTTAAATATTTATGAGAGAATAATGTCTCTTTGTCTGATTCCGTATTATGAGAGGATGTAGATAATGAATTGAAAAAGATAATATATATGTATAAGAATCCAGACAAGATAGAAAAATTTTGATTAACATTACCAAAGACCATATTGTTTTTGTGATCTAAAAATTCTTGAAAAACTTTTGCAGCAAAAGTATTAAAAAATGAATTATGACAAGATATGTACCATATCAAAGCTCAAGATATATATGCATGAGAAAAATCAGATCCAAATGCAATTCTTGAGTCAATATTTGCTGCTATTTTAGAGAAAGAGGAGAAATGTATAATATTTTTGGATGAAATAGATAAAATTTTGGAAAATGTAGAAGATTCAAATTATCAGAAATTTATGTGAAATACGATAATAAGTAATATTTCAAAAATAAAAGAGTTAGATACAAATGTCATAGTAATATGAGCAATCACAGATAAAAATAAAGTTGATAACAGATTCTTTAAAAATGATTTATTTCCAAAACAAATATATTTATCAGAACTTAATGATGAATGAAAACAAAAATTATTTGATATAGAATCATCTAAATATTCAAATGTAAAATTTGATAATATTAATCTAAATGTGGCAAATAATTGAGTTATGAAAGATATTTCAGCAGAATGAATAAAACAAATTATCAAGATAGCTGTAGAAAATGTTGCTTATGAAAAATGAGAAAGTGAAATTTTGTCTGTATCTCAAGATGATATAAATAAAGCAATTCAAATTTATCAATCAATGAAATGATTGAAAAAAGAAAAAGTATGATTTTAGAAAAAAACTAATTACAAATACTGTATCGTTATACTAATTCGGTTTCACCAGATTCTTCCCATGTGAGTCCACGAGCAAATTTTTTTACAACAGGCAAAGATACCAGTATAATGAAAATATTATAAATTCATGCAATTAAGAAAAATGATATATAGCTAAATTCTTTATCCAGTAAATATCAATGGATAAAGTAACCAATAAATAATGAACAAATCAAAATTCAAATCATAATCAAAGCTGGCTTCTTTTCTGGTTTTGGCATGATTTTATTTTTTAATCCGACAACAATTGCTCATCAGGTGAATAGAGCTTCCAATAATACTTGAGTAATAATTCATCCAAGTAAATTGTATCTAGGGATTACAAATAGTGCTACAATAACTCAGATTATTATTCATGTTAGATTTATTTTGAATAATACATTTTGTTTATCTACTGCTACAAAAAGATAATTGAAAACTTGCTTTATGAAGCTTAACAATAATACAATTCACAAAAATGGTAATAATTGATCAGCTCACCATTGAGATGAAGTTGCCCAACTTCACAAAAATGATTCGTTTGATACGAAATTAATAATTTCTTTGGCAAACACCCGAAAGTCAATTGCAATGATTCCTCAAACCCAAACGACAATTGATAATAAATTTCACATACTTTTCCTTTTGTTTAATGTAGAGTAATTTGGTATCTTGTGCAATAAACTATTTCAAAGTGATGATGGGATTATTAGTAAAATTTCAACTAAAGATAAAGCTAAAGCCCAATATCATGAATATTCAAATCATTGAGACGTAGGAAAGAACCATCCTAAAAACATCAAAACAATCAAGGTATGGAATGAACTGAAAAAGTAAGCAAATCAATACCTCCAATTTCATTTCAATATGTCTTTGATGAAGTTTTTGTCTATATCTACTTTGAATGGCAAAAGATCCTTTGTCTTGAGATGAATTTCTACATTTTGTCAGATAGAACTTGCTACTACAGAAAATACCACGACACAGAATGCTATGATCATAATCGGAGTAGCAATAGGTTCCGAAAAGTCTACATTTCTAAATATCCAATACACAGCTGGGAGTAATATAGCTAATTGAGAAAACCTAGCAATAATCAAAGACCAACTTAATCTATTCATTTTCCAGAATAGTTGTAATGGTAGCTGCTGGATTCATACAAACATATTACTTGCAGAGTATAGCATCGCAATAGGCAAAGCCCAGATAATGAATTGGTTGTCTGTATATGCAGGTATCAAATATGCAGTCACAATAGCAATTGTATATATCACAATTATCATAAATACCCTTGTTCATACAAATTTGTGATAATTGGTCTTTAATTCTTCAGAATCTCATCATTTTTCTTCTTTGATAGCTCCAAGTTTTTTTACAGCTATTACATAAATTCAAAAATCAACAAGGGCAGTCCACCAAGCAAAAAATCTAAAGATTGTACCGTAATCTCCATATCTAAGTGGTCATAAGTATGATGATATTATTTTTGTTATAACAAATCCAAAGAGTGCAGAGATAATTCTACCAAATAATTGCCAAGCCGCATCTTTGATGACTAATTTACTTCAATTTTCCATTATAATTTAATTTTTCTCATAAATTTCTCTCGAGATGTCAAAGGGTAATCTTCTAACATCACTGTATATTGACTTAATTCTTTTACAAATAATGATAATTGTTCTTGAGTATCTATAATTGTGTGTATGTAATGTGATTTAGGTGTCACAAAAACTATGTTTTTTACCCTTTTTGCATTTTTTTCTTTGTCTAATTCTAATTCCAGACAAAATCAAGAAAGTTGAGCTCGAGGTATGAGATGTTGCGTTATTATTCAAGATTCGGAGATTTGTATCGTGATTTCACGTGTATCTATGAGTCAATAATAAATATATGCTCATAACAAAAAAAACATCAAAATTCATCATCAAATGTTTTTTGCAAAAAACGAAACAGCTATCGTAATCACAAATAGTGCTACAAAAATAATATACCGCCATTTTGTTCTGTCAAACTTCTCTGAATTATATGCCTTCAAAGTCATAATAATTTAGAATTAATAATTAAAAACTAATAACTTAAAAAATCTTTCATTATTAATCATTCATTACTCATTATTAATTAATATAGTTTCTTATTCAAGAGTTTTGTAAAAAAAGTTTTGTTATCTTGATTTTGTGAATAAATTTTTTATAAAGATTTTGTTTAAAAAAGATATTTTTTGATATGAAAAAAAATTGATTCACATTTATAGAAGTTTTGGTTGCCATTGTAGTCTTTTCTATCTGAGTATTTGCTGTACTTGGATTATTGACTTCAAATCTAAAATGAATGGATAGAAATGATTTGAGATTGCAGTGAACATTGTTTGCCAAAGAATGATTGGAATTAGTATACAATATGAGAGATTCCAATCTTGAAAGAGAATTACCATGGAATTGTATCGTTGATTCGAGTCTTTACGGTTTGTCACAAACTGATTTGTGAGGAGAATTGGCTGGCGGACAGACTGCTGAATCTAATCGAGATCCATTAGATAAAATTTGTTCATGATATTTTAATTCTGTGTCTGCTCTAAAAATTTCCTATTCAGATACAAATTATATCATTGCAGAGTCTACAAATCTATGATTTAGTGGAAATCAGCTATACAAGCATACATGAGAAAATTTACCGATGCGATATTCTTATGAGTCTAATTGATGAGAACAAACTGTATTTTCTAGATATATCACATTTACATGAATTACAGAATCTATTCCGTGAAAAGAAAATTACTGATTTTTACTAAATACTTGAAAAATACTAAAAGTATCTTCACATGTCTTATGGCAAAGATGATCTACTACATGAGAAGTGGTTTTGGATAGTTTTATTTGAAATTATTAAATGAAAAAAAAAGCATTTACAATAATAGAATTGTTGATAGTATTGGTTATTATGTCCATATTGATAGGTGTCCTATTCGATGTGTATATTACTATAGCCAAAATTTCATATAGAGTAGAATTACAAAAACATGTAAATGAGGAGTTGTATTTTATCTCTGAAACTCTACAAAATCTTTCAAATAGAAATGAGATTGATTATTCAGGATACAATAGTACATGATTATTTAATTCAAGCTGAATGACTGATATATTATATTTATCATGAGAAGATTGACAAGTATCGATTTATTCAAGTGGAATTAATTGTAATAATTCATGAATGTGTA
>JAZUKX010000144.1:0-2885 GCA_045643505.1 Candidatus Absconditabacterales bacterium
CAAGAAGCCTGTGAGAGTGGAGAATGAGAAAAAAAGTGAATCAAAAATAAAGCGAATTTGAATTATTGGATATGAAATACGAATAATGAAATATCATGATGAATAACGACAGAGAATATAATATGATGTGAGGACCCAATAACGGATTCTTGTAATAATGATTGAATACTAGATTCTTGAGAAGACTGTGATGGATGATATGACTTAAGAAGTTATGAAACATGAATATTTTATATATGGGATTATCTCGATTACAACCGTACAACTCCAGCTAATTGAGGTATAGCTAATAATTCATATTATTGTACAGAATCTTGTAAATTAGAAAAATTAGAAAAAAATCATGAAATTCCATCATGTCTAAATGTAGATACTACAATATCTATTATGGAATGAGAGCTATTCCCATTTCGGTGGAGAATATGGTGAACTTGAGTTAAAATAATTGACTCTGATGATGATTGATGTCCATATCAAGAAGGTATAACTCAAGTACAAAAGTCTTCAATGACATGTAGTTTTGAAGTATATTGACCAGAAGATCAATCACAAAAAAATAAAGTAAATAGTTTTTCGACAGGGTGCTTTTTGAAAAATGAAAGTAAAGAAGATACCTATTTTTATCCATTTAGTGATAAAGCAAAAGAGTTCACACGAAGTGTGGATTTTGATAATGTAGCATGACGCCAAATTTTGAAAATTGAAAGTTTACTGAATAAAAACCAAATTAATACTTATTGAGAATATAAATTAGCATTAACAGGTGTTAGCTATAAGTATTGTGCATCAGATTGAACATGGAAAGACTGAGAGTTGTATAATTCAGTATGTGAAGTGAATTTTGTAGTAACAAAGCCTTATTTGATGCAAATAAATACAGCATGAATACCTAAGGACACATCATCAAATTTCTTAGATAAATTTTATGATATTAGCTGAACTCCAATTATAACAAAGACAGATCTTACAGGTGTTATAAAAACCAAAGTGGATGTAAATAAAGATATAAATGTACAATGACAAATTGATAAATTTAAAAAGAAATATGAACCATTAGCAGTGAGCATTTCTAATGCTAAACAGGTGCCAGGAAAAGAAATTTATTTTATATCTAATTGTGGTAAAACAGGTGTGATTGTTAAAAACAACAATATGAATACAATTAATTTTTATGGTAATAAAAAAGAAATAAACATCAGTAAACCAACAACAATTTTTTCACAATGATGTAATATTATAGTTTCGTGATCAATTGACCAAAATATTATGATAATTGCAAGTGGTTGAACAATTCAATTTAATGATAATTGTACACCATGATGACAAATTGTGAATTGAATATTTATTGCATGAAAGTGATTCATTACATGAAATAATGTATGAAATAATGATATAAAAAAACCACGATGTCATCGATGAAATTTAAAAATAAAATGAGTACTTTTGTGAACATGAGTAGCTAATGTGACAAATTCAAGGAGAGCACAATTAAATTCATGGTTTGAAACTGAAAAAATTTATAAAGATACAACGGATTCTAAATTAAAAAAAGAGAGAAGAAATGAAATATTAACTTGAGCGTCATTATTGATAGAATATAATCAATCATTATGGTCTAATATAATTCCTGGTTCTGAAATATTTACAGAAATGTTAAATATATACAGAAAATAATAAAAACACAAAATGTCATCAAAATTTTTGGTGGCATTTTTTTTCATCTTGAAATTGACTTTGTCATCTATAAATATAGACGAGAGAAAAGTCATTGTACTTTATAATTTTTTTTGTATTCTTATGGCAAAAAATCTAGTAATTGTCGAGTCTCCTGCAAAATCAAAAACGATAAAAAAAATTCTTTGACCAGATTTTGAGGTCAAAGCTTCTTTTGGGCATGTGGTTGATTTACCTACAAAATGAATGTGAATAGACATTGAACATGATTTTAAACCATTATATGAAGTTAGCCCAGACAAAAAAAAGGTGGTTTCTGAATTAAAAAAATTAGCAAAAGAATCCGAAAAAATATGGCTAGCAACCGATGAGGATCGTGAATGAGAAGCTATTGGTTGGCATGTAGCAAATCAACTTTGATTACCTATCGATACTACATCTAGGATAGTTTTCCATGAAATTACAGAAAAAGCAATAAAACATGCTGTCCAAAATCCAAGGACATTAGATATGAAATTAGTAGATGCACAACAAGCTAGAAGAGTTTTGGATCGTTTAGTTTGATTTGAATTATCTCCTGTATTATGGAAGAAAGTGGCAAAATGATTGTCAGCATGAAGAGTACAATCTGTAGCTGTTCGTTTAATCGTAGAGAGAGAAAGAGAAATAGAAAATTTTAATTCTTCATCTACATTTAAGACTGTTTGAGTTTTTGTTTGAGATTCAAAAAAAGATTTTCCAGCGACATTGGATAAAGAATTCAAAAAAGAATGAGAAGTGACAGAATTTTTGGAAAATTGTAAAACAGCAAATTTTGTAGTATCAGATATAGAGACAAAACCAGGAAAGAAAACTCCTTCAGCACCATTTACTACATCTACACTTCAGCAAGAAGCTAGTAGAAAATTATGATTTCCTGTTGCTCGTACAATGCAACTGGCTCAAAAATTATATGAAGCATGAAAAATAACATATATGAGGACTGATTCTGTTAATTTATCTCAAGATGCAATTAATGCTGCAAAAGCAGAAATAACAAAAGAATACGGAGAAAAATATTCAAATCCAATAAATTATAAGACAAAAAGTTCTGGAGCACAAGAAGCTCATGAATGTATTAGACCTGCACATTTGGAGATCCGTACAGCATGAGAAGATCCAGCACAAAAAAAATTGTATGATTTAATCCGAAAGAGGACTATTGCATCACA
>JAZUKX010000145.1:0-13594 GCA_045643505.1 Candidatus Absconditabacterales bacterium
ATACTGTAAAAATAGTCTTTCAATCTTTCTTCCTTACTCAGACATCATTTATGCCCATATTTTCAATATGAAACCTCTTTACTAGGATTTATAGTACCTGTTAATAAAACAGTTTCTCATTTAACATCTCAACACATCAAAACTTTTGCAAAAAAATAAAAATTGATATAGGCATATAACTAGAAGACGTTATATTATTTTTTTTCAAAACAATCATGTAATTTTAATAAAAATCTTTTTCATCCAAAGAACAAAAAACTAAAGACAGACAACTCTTTAGTTCAGATTTCGTCTGTATAATAATATTTTACAAAGATAAAATCAGATAAATCATGCTCATCATGTTACTAAAATCTTTTTCATAAATTATTTTCCAAATCTAAAAAAAATCCAACAAATTACACTTTGTAGGATTCTCGTAAATGATTTGGCAAAATCAATGTACTGAAATTTTTATAATAATCAATCTAAAATGCAAAAAATTTTTATTTGATTTATTGGTTATATTCCTTATATTATCATGTGATATAAATAAAATGTACAAAAAATAAAAAAATTATGGTAAGTAAATTAATTTTCTATTTAGTGTTATTAATTAGTTATGCTGTATTAGTTTATATCGGCATGAACTCACGGCATAAGAAGATTTGCGAGATTTTATGGACAATAGTAATGTTCCCGTTACTATTCTATCCTCTCATTTTTGATGGGATTTGGAAATTACTTATGATATTTTCTATTACATTCATAATAGTTATCACAAATCTCAGGAAAGATGTCAGAAATCAGAACAAAGAAGACCAAATTTAGGCCTTCTTTTTTATAAAATTTGATTATTAAAATATCGTTTAATACTTTCATTGACTTCTTGTGTATTTTTTATATAATATTATTACATAAAAAAATTAAAATTAAAAAAATAAGAATTATGAATAGTTTTGTAATTTATGCCATACTTTTTATGGCCTATTTCTTTTTCTTTTTTGCCGTTGAGAGAGACGGCATGACAAAATTTTTAATCCCCACATTAATTCTAATGGTGGTGCTGATCATCCTTCCACTATTTTGGAACCCATGGTTATCAATTGTATCAATTATCGCAATAATAATTGTATACTTAATTGAAAAGTGGTATTCACGGCATTAAAGATCAAAGACTTACAAAGTAAGTCTTTTTTTTCAAAAAAAATATTTTGATTTTTGATTACAAATTTATACAATGTTAATAGTAATAAACAAAAAACATAATAAATATGGCAGATTTTTACATTTTTACACTAGTTTTTTTCGTGTTTTCGTTTCTAAACGAAATTTTGTTCGATGAACTAGAAGGACAACGAGGAATTTTTATATTTCTCATGTTTACTTTAGTTCTGATCTCTATGGGGACGGGACTGACGTATGGTATCATGGAGTCAAGGATATTCTTAGGTATTCTGTTATTTTTTGTCCCGTACTTTGTACTCATTGTGATGGCTTATTTTGAAGAAGATATCACCCTTCGGATCAGAAAAACCAGACTACAAAAGTTTATCTATGAAATGTTCTCTGGACTGGATTAACCCAGTCCATTTTTTTATTTTTTTCGATAAAAAAGAAATCCCAGAAGATAAACAACTGGGATAGAGTACCAATTAAGGTGGGGGGAATGAAAAATAAATTAACTACATTTATGTATACTATAAAATTTTAATAAAAAATCAAGTCTTTATAGATTTTTTTCATAAAATCATTATTAAGTATTTATTTTATTAGATTAGAATAGCTATGTTTAGACAAATCATTTCTGAATTAGAATCAATAAAAAGACCTGAAAAAATTAAAATATTATCATCATTTTTCAAAACTGGGAAATGAGAATATGGTGAATGAGATAAATTTTTGTGAATTCCTGTACCTGAGCAGAGAATTATAGCCAAAAAGTATTTTTTAGATTGTAATTTTGATGATATTGAAAATTTGATAAAATCTGAATATCATGAAATTCGTCTGACTTGATTTTTGGTTTTGTGTTATAAATATGAATATTTGGTCAAAAAAAAAGATTTGAAAGGATCTAAATCAGTAGTTGATTTTTATTTAAATCATTTAGAATTTGCAAATAATCGAGATTTGGTAGATTTAACATGTTACAAAATATTGGGGCATTATTTATTAGATAAAGATAGATGAATATTGTATCAGTTAGTACAAGACAAAAATATGCGAATACAGAGAGTTTCAATCGTTTCCACATTAATTTTTGTGAGAAATTGAGATTTTGATGATGCTATAAAAATTTCTGAAAAATTACTAAATCATAAACATGATTTAATTCACAAAGCTGTATGACGAGTTTTGAGAGAAATATGAAAAAAAGATGAAAATATATTAAAAAATTTTTTAGATAGCCATATTCATGAAATGAGTAGGACGACGCTTAGATATGCTATTGAAAAATTTGATAAAAGTACAAGAGAAATGTATTTAAAATAGTAGAAATATATAATTATTTCTCTAATAAAAATCCATTACAAGATGAAAATCTTAATGGTTCATTGTTTTCAGATACTCAATTCAAAGATTTAATTATCAATTTATAATTTCAATGATCTAAAATTATAGGTCATAATTCTCATTCTCTGTTTTGTATTTCTTGTAAATTTGGATTCAAATCAAATATAATATTTCAGTCAGTCAATACGTTATCTTTTTGTCGGCAGAATTCAGATCTTGGTTCTGGACTACATTCATCTCGAGCCTGTAATTCATATATTTTTGAATATCATTGTATATCGATTGGATGAATTGTATCATTTGCATAGAAATTAAAATAATTTATTTTAGTTCATTGAGAATCATATGTTGTATATTGCCAAGATTCCTCCAATTGTAGATACTCAAAAAGTTGTGATTTATTTTGATAATTAAAAGTTCATGTAAATATTCACTCAATATTTTCGTCGACAATTCATTGATTCCATTTTTTAATTTTATAATTATCAAACAAATTTGATATTAATCTATTCATTTCAGCAGCCAAATCTCATGTCAAATCTGATAATCATCATTGTTTAATTGGTAATTCAATATTTTGTTCAGCACAGAAATCTTTCAATCTATTTATTTGTGAATTTAATGAAATATTTTTTGCATTTACAGGTCAATAAACAGAAAATAGTGCAATAATAAGCAAACTTGATGAGAATATCAATCGTCTATTTTTTGATTTTATCAATGATAATATTGAATAAACTAAAATTAATACAATCACAGCACAGATAAAAAATCTATTCATAGTAAATCAATATTGGTTTATCCTCTTAAGTATAGCTCAAATCATCATAAATGATGTAAATAAAAAACTATAATTGATTCACATTGAAGTTATTTTTGAAAATTTATTTTCAGATGGTTGGATTAAAAATGTCGTGATCAAT
Organism: Candidatus Absconditabacterales bacterium; assembly: GCA_045643505.1. Taxonomy (GTDB): domain Bacteria; phylum Patescibacteriota; class Gracilibacteria; order Absconditabacterales; family Absconditicoccaceae; genus JALOAF01. The sequence goes on from JAZUKX010000145.1 coordinate 3,420, forward strand.
CCTAGACAGAAATATCAAATTCACAATCGTACGATAATTCATTTTGGTCGAATTCATGTAATCAATATTTTTGCTCCGTATACTAAAAATATTGCGATATAAATCAAAGTTAACCCAAAAAATATATAATTTCAAAAGATTTTCCTGATACGAGAATTTCGATCATTTGTAGATTTTACATCAATTGTATTTGAAATTAAATATTGATAATAATTTAATATAAATGATCCAGAAATCAAAATTCAAACAATTGCCCACATAATCAAATACACATCTGAAGATATTCGTACGTCAAATAAAGCTTCAATTGCAGCCAATGCTCCAGCTATTCATCATCAAATAACTCCACAAGCAACACATCACATAAATCATGCTGATATTATTCATAATCGAGAATATCGCGTTTTATTTTCATCTTTTTTTGAGACTAGAGCAATCAATGCAAATAATCAAATGATAGCGATAACAAAGATTCATCAATAATTCAATACATCACTAGTAATCACTCGTGAATTTAACAAATCTATGTTTCTTATAATAAAAAAATAAACAACTCCAAATATGATTGGCAATACGATTCATCAAGTTTTTGACCATTTATTGTCTGTGCTATTACTTTTTTGTAAATTATATAATGGTAAATATAAACTAAATATTAGGGATAATCCACAAGCGAGACTGAGATTTGAAATTAACATAGAATGTGTATCTATACAAATTGATATAATCGCTAGGACAGTAAGTATAAAAAGTAAACCATGAGACAATGGAAATGCCTTTATAGAATTTCATACATTCCCAAAAATTTTTTTTAATTTCATTTTGATAAATTGTATGTAAAACATTTTATATGATTTTTAGATTCTATATGAGATACATATAATTTGAGAGAGCGAAGTGACCGAAGAATCTAATTCACTGCGAACTTATATCCTTTCCCGCTTCGCGAGGATTCTCTCCCGTTTCACGAGGACTCTCGGCTTGCCGGAGCACTTCGTTCAGGATGACAAAGTGCGTGTCATTTCGAAGAAGCGAAGCGACTGATAAATTTATTATTGCAGTCTATGGATTTCTCACATTCGTTCGAAATGACAGATGTTTCGTCCAGGGAAGCTATAGTATTTCAATTTTTCATTCTGTTTTCATATTTTTTGGCATAGGATCTCATTCAGGAATTCATATTGGTAATATTGCAAATGGTGTGATGTTTTGTGGTAGTTTAAAATATTCTTTTATAGAATTCACAATATCTTCGTGTGGATAAGTTCAAACTCGTACCATTCAATATCACTTTTCATGGGCAGCTAATCGAATATTTTGGATACTAGCTCACATATCTTGCTGGATAAATTCTGGACTTCTAAGTTTATCATTATCAAAACAAGCTAAAATCACTCATGAAGCACTAGGGATCATTTTTCATCGTTCCATTAGATTTCACAAAAAATCTAAATCTTGCTGTTTTGTGATGATATAATATTTCCAAGCTTGTTGATTATGAGCCGATGGAGCATAAAGTCAAAATTCCACTATTTCAGCGATTTGCTCTGGTGTAAGTTTTTGTGTAGATGAGTAGTTTCTAATTGATCTACGAGTTTTTATTGTTTCAAGAGTTTGCATTTTTTGCTAGTATTATTTTTAAATTTTAAATCATCCCCTATCCCCTTCTTTGAAAAAGAAGGGGAACTCCTCCTCTTTTTCAAAGAGGAGGTCAGGTGGTGATTTCTATTTAGGCTCTGGAATTTTATCAATAATAGCGTCCAATACTGCTTCAACTCACTCCCCTGTCTTTCATGAAACGAGATAAATATCTTCTCTCGGTATTCAAATAACGTTTTCGATTTCTTTAGCAACTCTTTCTGGATTTGCTGCTGGAAGATCAATTTTATTTAGTACAGGAATTATCTCCAAATCTTGATCTATTGCTTGATATAATGTAGAAAGAGTTTGAGCTTGAATTCATTGACTAGCATCTACTAGCAAAATTGCTCATTCTACTGCTGCCAAAGAACGAGAAACTTCATACTGAAAATCTACATGTCCTGGAGTATCAATCATATTTAATTCATATCATTTTCGTTGCATTCTTACCGGAGTAAGTTTGATTGTAATTCATCTCTCTTGTTCCAAATCCATACGATCCAGTACTTGATTTTTGTCAGATTTTCTGATTGTACCGGTTAATTCAAGCATTCTATCTGCTAAAGTAGATTTTCAGTGGTCTATATGTGCTATGATACAAAAATTTCTAATATTCATTTATGAGTGGGCATTAATAAATTTTATAATTTTGAGATAACTCGTTTGATTACATCTGTCATATTTTCATTTGTAATCTTTCAATCATATTCCTGTAATACTTTTTTGACTGCTGTAGCTTCATATCATAATCATTTCATTGATGATACAATTGATTTATATAATTTCTGATCAATATCCATTTTGGCTACATCGGACAATTCAAATGTTCATTTTAATTCTATCAATATTTTTTTGGCTGATTTTGGTCAAATTCATGGAATTGATTGAAAAAATTTTGTATCCAAAGTTTTTATCGCTTCTTGTAATTCAGATCTTGGCATTGCTGCAATTTGGAATGCTGTCTTTGGTCATACTCAATTTACTTTCAATATTTCTTCAAATGAAAATTTCTGTTCTGCTGTATCAAATGCAAAATAGATTATAGTTCTTTTGTTTTCATCATAATATGGGTAAAGAAAAAATTCTCATTCATTTTTATTTCATGAATATTGAGTTTCTACTCAAAAAAATTCATTTTGGATGAAAATTTTGTTTTGATATCTGTGAAGTTTTCAATTGATGTAATGAAACATTTATCATTTTATATTATAAATATGTTCACTTATAGTATAAATTCAGCAAAAATCAATTGAAAAAGCCTCATAAAATTATTTTTTGATATTGATTTCTTTCTCTTATTTGTATATAATATATTACATCGTAATGATATAAGTAAATAAAAAATAATAATAACAAAACAAAAAATAAAAATTATGAAAAGATATACAAAACAAGAATTAATAGTTTTTGCCGAAAATCCTAAAATAAAAAGTCTCCAAGACAAGTCAAATAGTGATAATGATGAATGTATTTTTTTGTCTAATGATTGCATTCCTAAAAATATCAACTTAAGAAAAGTTTTTAAAAAGTTAATACAACCAGAATCATACAAATATATTCATTATTCGCGATTTGAAACAGGTTATGTGCTTTCACTTAATTTAGGTTTTCCGAATTTATCAATAAATGATCTAACTGAATATTTTTTTTCTATCATCAGCAAAAAAGATCGACTTGAATATGACAAATTTCCTGAAGTATTTGTAGAATCATTATATTGGTTTATCATGGGATTTAAGTATGCCAGAGATACTCGCGGAGTTTTCATCATCCAATCTTTAGATGATATTATTTGTGACATTGGTTACAAAAAAATAAGAAATATTCCAAACAATTTTAAACTTAATTGCTTATTTTTGAGACACGTCCGAATTAATATTCCTGAATTAGTTTTTAAAGACTTAGAATTCTCATTAAGTAGAATTGCATTCAAGCTTGGGTTTTTACTCAAACTTCATGAAAAAAAAGTGGTAATACGTGACTTAAATGAAAGTTTCTTTCATGTCTTATTTATGAGAAATTTTATAACAGAATCCGAAAATTATACTGATGATATTTTGGACTATTATGAATGGTTTAAACTAGGTTGCGGACTCTCTACAACAGCTATCAGTTTCATCTGATAGCTTTTTTTACTTGAAATAAATTATCATAATAATATATTTTTTATATTAATATTTGTTTTAAATTGTAATTTAATAAACAATGCAAACATTTTTTGAAGAATTATGAGTGAAAGTTCCTGAAATTTATTTACCAAAAGAATGAACAGATCTCACAAAATGGTCTGTAGTCGCTTGCGATCAATATACATCTCAACCAGATTATTGGGATTGAGTAAAAAGTTTCGTATGAGACGCTCCTTCTACATTAAATCTAACATTTCCAGAAATCTATCTAAATGATAGCGACAAAGAACAGAGAATTGCAAATATCACAAAAAATATGATAAATTATGAAGCTAATTGAATTTTGGAAAACAAATGACTTGGTTTTATTTATTTGGATAGAGAGACATCAATGGTTAGATCTAGAAAAGGTCTGATCATGGCATTAGACTTGGAAAAATATGATTTCAATAAATGATCTCAAACTCTTATCAGAGCTACAGAATGAACAATCATAGATAGACTTCCACCAAGAGTAAAAATCAGAGAAAATGCATTATTTGAATTTCCACACATCATGGTTTTGATTGACGATCCAGAAAAGCAAGTCATCGAACCATTAGCAAATAAAATAGATAAATTCAAAAAAATGTATGATTTTGATTTGATGATGGATGGATGACATATCAAATGATATCAAATAAGTGATGAAGAAACAATTAATGAAATTATAAATTGATTGACTCATCTAGCAGACAAAGAAGTATTCAAAAACAAATACTGAGTTAGTGATGATTTGTGAGTATTATTATTTGCTATGTGAGATTGAAATCACTCATTTGCTACAGCAAAAGCAATTTGGGAGGCAAAAAAACAATTGCTTACACCAGAACAAAGAGAAAATGATCCAGCAAGATTTGCAATAGTAGAAATAAATAATGTACATGATACTGGAATCAATTTTGAACCAATTCATAGAGTATTGTTTAATGTAAATCATGAACATCTATCTAATGAAATGGCTAAATATTTCAGAGAAATTTGATCTGATGTGGAAATCACACACTACAATTCAAAAGAAGAACTAAAAGAAAACTTGAAAGAATCTACTGATAACGTACATTATTGTCGATGAGCAAACGAAGATGGTTATGCTATTATCGCTATCAAAAATCCTAGATTAAATTTGGAAGTATGAAATATCCAAGCATTTTTGGATCAATATATAAAAGAGAATCCTGATGTGACAATTGATTATGTCCACGGAGAAGATGTGACAGAACAATTATGAAGAAAAAAATGAAATCAATGTTTCTTGTTCCCAATCATGGATAAATCAGATTTTTTCAAAACAGTGGTTGTAGATTGAGCTTTACCAAGAAAAACATTCTCAATGTGAGAAGCTGAAGAAAAAAGATTTTATCTAGAAGCTAGAAAAATCAAATAGTCAAATTATAGTATATAAAAAAAGAGGTGGAAGTTTCGCCTCTTTTTTGTTAAAAAAACAAGTTAAATTCTATATCAATATTTTTATCTATTTTCCGAATTCCTTTAATAGATCTATTTCATCAGTCATAATTATATCAATTCACATATCTTTCATTTTCTGAAATATTCATGTATCATTGACTGTATATGTGACCACTTGTTTTCATACATTTTTTGCTTGTTGTACAACTTCAGGAGTCATAGATACATATGGTGCTAAGAAATATTTACTATTATTCTCTAACGAATAAATATCTTGGACATCATACGTATCTCGACCAAAAATTATATCATCTTGTTCACTTAATACTTTCCTTGCTGTATCACTGTAACTGATAAATATTACTTTATCTTGCATATTCATATTTTTTACAGTTTCGATAGCATCTAGAGTCTGCTGTTCTCAATCTTTTTCATTTACTACTTTTATCTCTAAGAAATAATAATCAAACAATCAATCTATCATTTCTAGCATTTCTTGTAATGTCCTATATTTTTCTCAATTTTTCAATGTACAGTTTTTAGAGATCCAATCATAATTGTAATTTTTGATTTTTAGATTAAAGCAATTGGATGCATAGAAATAATCTCAATGTGCTACAATATTTTGTTTATCTTTTGTATACGATACATCAAATTCAATTCATCTTGCTCATTGTGCTTTGGCTGTGAGGAATGATTCCAATGAATTTTCTGGTGCTTCATTACGAGATCATTGATGTCATATCAATACTGTTTGGCCACTTTCATATTCATTAGTTTGATCTCATAGTTCATATCTTATATATGAAGATAAATAATCATAAATTTCTTGATTTTCTTTTTTTACTAATGAAATATTATTAAATGTAAACAAAGAGTTATCTAAATATGAAATTGTGTATTTTTTATCGATATAGTATCTAGCACTCGTAATTCATCGATCTCTATTGGCATTTCAATCAAATATATCATTATATGTTTTATCTAATTGGACTTTTCAATGTCAAACTAATTTTTTTATTGAATTGTAAAAATCTGTGTGCTGTATGATATTATCATTTACTATACCTGGTTGAATTCAAGATCAAACTACTGTCGCTGCAGATTTAGAATACCAATTTGGGCCGAGCAATTCCAATTCTCATTCCTTAGCTCAATTCATCATCCTATGATCTCAGACAATAACTAATATTCCTGATTCAAAGAATCACATATTTTGTAATTGTGTATAAAAATTATAAAGTTGTTCATCAGAATATTGCAATGCCAATTCTTCAGTATTTCCAACCGGTGTGCTATAAGGTTTATGGAACGATATTGTCTGAAGTCATATAAAATATTTTCATGTTTGATTTTGGACTTCTTGTAATGTCCTTTCGTATAAATCTTCATCAGGAGCAGAATCAAATGTATATTTTTTATTTTTTTCAAAATTTTCTTCTCAGATAATTTTTTGGAATCATGCTCATGATAAGAATGCTCTTTGATTTAAGAAATCTAATGTAGCAGAACTAATAAAAGTTGTATTGTATCATTGAGTGTTTAAGTATTGTGGTAGTGCCATCATTTCTAATTTATATCCTGTATAAGTTTCACTATCTGTTCATACGTTTATCAATGGGACAACTCCATACAATGTGCTAATATGTGCTGTATCTGAAGTCATTCAATTAGCTATAAAGTGTGTGAAAGTAATTCAATCATTTTGAATTTGGTCAAAATATGGCATATTATCATATCATCATGCATTTTTGGAATTAATAGCTCACAAAGATTCTGCAAATACCAAAATAATATTCAGATCTTTTTCATCTCAATTTTCAGTAAAAATGTAATCAGTATATTCAACTTGATCTTCTCAATTTTCAATATTTGGATCATATTTTTTTAATACATTTAGATTTATTGTGATAATATTGTCTGAAAATTCCACATCAATATCAAAGATTTTCACTGGGATATATACAATTAGATAGCAAAAAACAAAAACGGAAAACATAATAGTCAAAAACACATTTTTATTTGTTGTTTTTTTATTTCATCTTTGGACAATGAAAAACAAGCTAATTCACAATACAATAAATACGATAATTGATATCAATGCTGGCCACAAAAATCAACTCGATCAATTACTCACAAGTCCAAATATTTCTGGTATTGTAACTCTACTCTGAAAAAATGCTATAGTAAATATATCTATACAAAAAATTACAAGCAGCAAAAAAATTATAACATCTCAAATTAATCTTAATTTACGCTTTTTAATCCAATGATTTAATGTCACTAATCATAATCATAAAAAAATCACTGCTAAATCGCTCAAAAAATAAGACAAGATAGTTCCCCATGGATTTAAATTTTTATATGATACATAGACTACGACACATTTTATCACCAATGCAGACAATAATGTGAATAGCAAAGTCCTTCAATACAATGGACTATCTTTGAATTTATTTTTTATAAATTTAAATACAGATTGTCTTTTTTGTCCTGCATTTATATCATTATTTTTATTCTCTATCATAATTTTATATTCTACTAAAATAATCAAATTTGTACTGGTCAAGGATTATCGTTTTTTGATTTTAATTCAAGTAAAGATGGAAATATTTTTGTAATTTCATCTCGATTTGAAATAATTTGGATTCATAATTCCTCTGCTTTTTGTGCTTTACTTCCCGGTTTTGCTCCAATTAACATATAATTTGTATTTTTAGTAGGAGAAGAATCAAAAATAAATCATTCTTTTTCTAAATTTGCAATAATCTCAGGCCTTGAAAATTCAAAAGATCATGTGATACTGAAATGTCATTTTGAATCTGTTATTTCATTTTCATTGTTGCAATTAAAATTTAATCACAAACTTTCTAATTTATGTAATAATTCTTGATTTTTATTTCGATATTCAATTATTCATTGGATTATTTTTTCTCATACTCAATATATATTAGTCAGGAATTCAGCATCTGTGAGATATTTGCTAACTTCAGACAAATTTGATGGAATTTGCTCTTGTTTTGATAATTCATTGCATATATCTTTTGCCGTTTTTTTTCAGATTCAAGGTATTCAAAGTCAATTTAATAATCTTCGAAACTCTTTATTTTTAGATTCTTTGAGTTGTGTTTGAATTTCTGTGATTTTTTTATCTGCAAATCATGGAAATCTACTAACAATCCTTTGTGTATCGAAGTCCAGTAATTTGTATAAATCTGCAATATTTGATATAATATTATGTTCAACTAATATATCTACGATATTTTCTCATATTCATTCAATATCCATACATTCTTTGCAGACAAACCAAATAATCTTTTCTTTTGTTTGTGCTGGACAATTCGGATTTTCACAATAATAATGTATATCAATATTTGTAATTTCTCCGCCACACGATGGACATTTCGTTGGTGCTGATATTATGTTTGGATCTGTACGAGATTCTTTGATGACTCAAGTGATATATGGAATTACTTCTCCACTCCTCTGTATCCACACATAATCTTTGTAATGGATATCTTTTTCTTTTATGAAATCAAAATTGTGCATTGAGACTCTAGAAATTGTCACTCAACTCAACTGGACTGGATTTAAATTTGCTACTGGTGTGATAATTCAAGTCCTTCATATCTGAAAATCTACAGATTCTATCTGCGTGCTTACTTGAGTTGCTGGAAATTTATACGCAATTCATCGCCTTGGATGATGTTGTGTAGATCATAGTTTAGTCCTCACATCTTCTCAAACAATTTTGATAACTAATCAATCAAAATCAATATTTTCTCTAGCCAAGATTTCTTTGGTTTCTGGATTTTCACAAAGAGAAATTACATCTTGGATTGAGTCATATTTTTTGAATCGTGGATACACTGGTAATCATAATTCCTGTATTGAATTATGTAATTCTTGTTCTGTATACAAAATTTCATACACACTACATGTGAGATTTCTCTGTGCTGTAATATTTGGATCAAGCTGTTTCAAACTTCATGAAGCTAAATTCCTCGTATTTGCATAAATAGGTAATCATTTTGATTCCCTTTCTTTGTTTATTTTTTCCAATTCCTCTTTTCAAATCAAAACTTCTCCTCTAAACGAACAAATTCATGGGATTTTGATATTTAATTTTTTTGGAATTGCTTTGATTGTTTTCACATTTGCTGTCACATCTTCTCAAATATATCCATCTCATCTGGTGATTCATTGAACTAATATTCAATCTTCATAAATCAATTCAATACTCAATCAATCAAATTTTGGCTCAACTAGATATTGAAAATTTGTATTAATTCATTCTTTTTCTCAAACTTTTTTTGCTCTTTCTTCTCGTTCTGCGATATCATTTGCATTATAGCTGTTTTCCAAAGATAGCAATGGTGCTTTGTGTTCTCATTTTTTGAATCAATCTTGGATTTGATTTACAAGTTTTTGTGTAGGTGAATTTCCACTAATCAAATATGGGAAATATTCTTCAATTTTTTTTAAATATGCAAAAAGTTGATCATACTCAAAATCTGAAATTATTGGTGAAGAATTGATATAATATAGATGATTATGATCTGATATACAGTCAATCAATTCTTGATAAATTGGTCTTATCTGAGAGTCTGTAAGTACTGATAATTCTGAATTTGATTGAATAAATGATTGTAATTTCTGTGTCTTTTCGATTAATTCCATTTAGATTTTTTTATTTAAATGTTTATTTAGTTTTAGTATTTGTAGTAGGAATTTCAAGGGAAAAGAAAAAACAGTGAAATCAATCATAGAAAAATCAATCAACAAATTTTAGACAAAATATATCATAATTATAATCATTGATTTGAATTTATGATTTAAAAAGAAAATTTTTCATAAAATAGAAAAGAAATGACACACTATTTAATTAATTGTTGATTTCGATGCTTGTGTTTCAAGCTTTAATCTCAATAAAAATAAACTTATAATATACACTAT
>JAZUKX010000146.1:0-4407 GCA_045643505.1 Candidatus Absconditabacterales bacterium
AAGTTTATAACGATGCAAATTGAAATAAAAAAATAGAAATAGATTATGTACAACTAAGAAAATATGGAGAAAAAGGTTGTGAATATCCATTGTGTATTATTAATGAAAATTCAAAATTAAGAACATTTACGGTATCTAATAATGTACAAATAGTAATGCAGCCCACAAATAATATCACTAAGAATAATCTTAATAAAAATAATACCATAACTTTCGATTACTTTAAGCAAATATTAAACGATACAAATAATCGTAGTTATTTTAAAGAAATACCATTCCGAATTACTATTGAAAATAACGTAGTAGTAAAAATTGAGGAACAATATGTATCATAATACTTATATATAAAAAATGTCATCCTGTAAGCTAATTTATTAGCTTGAATAAATTTATCTTTTAAAATTTAGGATGACATTTTTATTTATCTAAAACTACTATATATCATACCAATACTCAATTTTCTACAACTTCTTGATAGTTGAATTTAAAGAAATTATATTCTGCAGCTTCTTGAATTTCTTCAAGTCTATAACGATATTGCTGGATTTTGAATTTTTTATGTTCTTTTCATTTTCAAGCTTCTCGTTCAAATTCTTTCCTCTGTAAAAAATATCAGATAATCCGTCTTCATTCTTCTTTCAATATTCTATAAACTTCTCAGAATAATCATTTTAAATCTTCAATATGTTCTATAACGAAAAAACTTGTAGCGACGTCAAAACTATCATTATCAAAAGGAAGTTTAGATTCTAAATCACATACAACCTTTTCAACTTTAAGTCAATTAATTGGATGTTTTTCTAATATTTTATCGCTTATATCACAAGCAACATATTTTCTATAATTTATACCATCAAAATATTTAAAAACTCTTCAATCACCTGCTCATAAATCAATAATATCAATATTATGACAATCTCTTGGCAGATATTTTGCAACTTCAAAATCACAAAAACTATCTAGATGTTTATGATAATCTCAATATTGATTAGCAATTAAATTATATCAAGTCTTTGGATCTAAGACTTCAACATGTTTTGAATTATAGCTCATTAGAAAAATATTTTATCATCTGAATCATTTTCTTTTTTTCATCGAGAAAATTTTTTAATTTGATCTTCAACATCTTCATTTGGCTCTTGTAAGAATTTACTCAATTCATCACTTTTTGCACTTGCCTTTTTTATATGGACATAATATTTACTCAATTCAGCAACCACATCTGATAAGTCATCATTCCTGTCCAATAATTCAGCTGTTTTTTGTTTTAATATTGTATTTTGTGCTGTAATTTCATCTAATTCTGCGGTTAAATCCTGTATTTCTTTGTTTGCTTCTTTCAAATTAGATCTTAGTTGATCTATAGTATCCCTATGTTTATATCTTAAATAAAAAACAAAATATCAAAGTCATCATCAAATAATTGCAGCTAATACAATATATCAAGTAATTGCTGGATTCATTTTATCTTAAAAAAAATAAATATATAGTATTATATAATATTATATTTCATAAAATCAAATGATTTACAAAATGCTGAGAAGGGGACTCGAACCCCCAAGCCTTTCGGCATACGTACCTGAAACGTACGTGTATACCAATTTTCACCATCTCAGCTTATATGCATATATAGTAAAGTGTATTCTTTTTTCAAGAAACTTATTTATTAAGATGACCAAAATATACAAAAAAACTCTTCTGTAGAAGAGTTTTTTGTATATTTAGTCTTTAAGTCGCTATTATTTAACAGCAGCTTTGAAATCAGATCCAGCTTTGAATGTAACAACGTTCATTGCAGGGATTTTGATTTTTTTAGAAGGATCTTGTGGATTAACTCCTTCTCTAGCTTTTCTTTTTGAAGCTTTGAATGTTCCGAATCCTTGGATTCTAACTTCTCCTTGTTTTTTAACACCAGCGATAACTGTATCGATGAATGTGTTAACCAATTCAGCTGCTAATTTCTTAGATACTCCTAATTCTTCAGCTAATTGTGCGATTAATGCAGTTTTTGTCATTATTGTACAACTTAATAAATAAAATAAGTACTATGTACGACTAATATACTACGATCTTTCATACAAATTTCAATATTTTTTGATTTTTTATTACATATTTTTTATTGGTGCTTTTTCTTATAGAAATATTAATTCATAACTATGATTTCTAAAAACAAACACCATAAGCTATTTTGAATACAGGTTGACTTTTTTAGAAAAAGTGATACAATGAAAACTAGTCAAACACCAATAGTGCTTTCAATTTTTTTAAAGCTCTTGATAATTTTTGCCTTACATTTTCATTTGAAATTTGAAGTATATCAGCAATATCTGAATTATCCTTTTCTTCAATAAATTTCAAATAAATAATTTCTCTACTATCTGCATCTAATTCTTTCATCGCATCTTGAATATGCTGAAATTCAAAATCAGATTCTAATAACTCAAATATATCAAAATCATCTGGTATATTGTCTTCAAAATTTGATCAATCGTCATCTTTATCAAAAGAGCTGAAAGCAATTTCCTTATGTTTTTTGATATTATCTTTAACCATATTTTTGAATACAGTCCATACAAACGCAGAAAACGATTGTTTTCAATCGTATTTTTTTACAGTTTCTCGCCATTTTACATAAAAATCAGAGATTATGTCTTCAGATTCTGTCTGATCCAAGAAATAATAAGAATTTAGATAACGAAAAAATATATCAACAGTTTTTAGATAAAATTCATTAAATGCTTGTTGGTCGTGATTAATTAATTTATCTATAAATTCCTTTTCAAAGTTCACTTAAATCAAAAACACAAATAAAACTTAAATACATATACTAATAATTAGTATGTCCTTTTTAGTACAACTTTTCAATTTATATTGTTATCAAAACACTCATCTTTGATTTTTGCAATACAAGTCAAAACTTGATTATCTTCCAAAGCCATAAATCAATTTCATTTATCGATAAATTCTCATCATTCTACAATTTCACACAAACAAAGTCCACAAGCTCAAGCTCAGCATGACATTGGAATCTCTACACTATTTTTTGTGGCTAAAGTTGTAATCATTTCTCATTTCTCAGCATTGAATGATCATAAAACATTTCAATCTGTAGTTAAAATACTAATTTCAATCATAATTATATAATTATTTAAATAAAGATTTTGCTTCTTCTAATTGATTATCTATATCATTATTGACATAGCCACTAGCATCAAATTCTACAATAACATCAGGTGTTATTCATGTATGGTCTATGCTCAATCCACTAGGTGGGAATCGCTTCCCAATTGTATATTTTAAACTGGCTCAATCAGGGAATTGATGTAATGTTTGTATTGTTCACTTTCCAAATGTTTTAGTTCACAATATCGTTGCATTTACCTGCTCTTGTAGAGCTAAAGCCATAATTTCTCCAGCACTCGCAGTAAGTCAATCTACTAAAACCACAAGTTTCATTCATTCAAATTCTCAATATCATTTGGAAGTATACACTTCATCAGCAAATCATGCGTATTTCGATTTTACCACCAAATCTCATTTTGGTATAAAATGCGAAACTATTAAAACAGCAATATCCATGAGTCATCATCAATTTCATCTCAAATCAATAATCATTCAGTCTAATTTTTCATTAATAAGATTTGGTATCTCCTTTTTGAATAAATTTTCAGTTTCTTCTCAGACCATAGATACTTCCAGATATCATATTTTTTGCTTTCAAATATTGAAAATCTTGGTAGATAATGATGGTACTAAAACTTCATCTCTTACTACATCAAATTCTAAGATTTGACTATTTTCATCTTCATCAATTCTTTCAATTTTGATATTTACAGTGGTTCATTTTTCTCATTTCATCCTATTTACTGCATCATCTAATGACTCATCTTGTACATATTCTCAATTGATTTGTACAATGCGATCTAGAGGTTTTATCCCAGCTTTGTATGCAGGAGCATCTTTGATGACTTCTTCTACTAAAATATAATAATCTTTTTTGCTTACGACAGCTCAAATTCATTCAAAATCTGATTCTCATTCAAGATCCTGCATAAACCCACTATTTGTGTCTGCATCCATATATACAGTATATGGATCTCAAATTCAATCGACATAAGATTTCACAGCATCTTCGATCATTACAGTAGAATCAATTCCACTAAAGTCGTAATATTGATTCTGCAAAATTCAATCAATATCTTCAAAACGATCATATTTCTCTATATAATAGGTCGATTCATGTTCCTGAATATTTTTGTTTAAGACATAACGAGTAATAAAATTGTCTGTGGAATATCTAGCAATAATTAATCATACAAATATTCATAAAAGCAATAAACAAATGTATTTTATATATTTCATATACTTATATATATAATAAAATAAACATTATTTCATTTTTATTTA
>JAZUKX010000147.1:0-9601 GCA_045643505.1 Candidatus Absconditabacterales bacterium
GGAGTCCTATATCACCCACCATTTCAAAAAATGATTTCAAAGCAATGTGAGATTTTTTTTAATTTTGAAAAATAAATTAAGAATATACTTTATCATTGTCAGACATTTCAAATAAATATTTTAAAAAAAAAGTCTTCAAAAATTTGACAAATAAATATTTTTTGAATATAATTGATATTGAATTATTTATATTCTAATAATATAAGATGAAAAATTTATGAGCAAAATTTGTCGCAGTATTTCTATGATGAGTATGATTCTCAATGTTAATGAGTGCTTTTGCAAACACAGTCACAATCTCTACAGATTTTAATACTGCAACACAATATTTGAAAAAAATTATAGTACAAGATGATGCTGCAAATGATAAAATTGTATTGGATGGTAATTCATCTACTGCAATATCTGTAAATTGAAATATGGAATCAAATGGCTATATCTATGCAAATCAATTCTGTAAATATGGTACAACTGGTTGTGTAGATATGTATACTGATGTACTAGATAAATTTTCTGCCATGGAACGAAAAATTGAAACAAAAATGTTAAAATTAACAGATCATTTTGATTATAATTCTATATATAATTGAATGGACTGTGATGTAGATAGAGAATGAGAATTAATTTATGGATATTCTGATGATAATGTAGATGATTGATATTTATATTTATGTAAAAGAGTTCCTAATACACCATCTCCACATTATGAATGGAGACAGTTGAATATTGAATAATATGCTATTTTTATGTATACAAAAAAGTCCCGATTGGGACTTTTTTTATTTTATGTTATCAAAACTATTCTTCTGAATCAAACAATCCTTTCTTAATTTCTTCTTTTACCTCAGCATCTTTATCTTTTTCTTCATTTATCACATTTACTATCTTTGTCTTTTTTCACATTTCTTTTGCATTTTTTACCACTGAGATTAAAGTAAACACAATTCATAATAATAGCAATATCTCCACAAATATACATCATCATGACACTTTAATTGTAGATGTAACTCAAGATGCTACGCGGACAGCATCGGTCATCCCAAAATAAACTGTAGCAATAATAAACAAAAATAAAAAGTTAATTAATGATTTATTATCTCTACCTCCAAAATATGTAAGAAACAAATTTTTGAATTTAAAACTAACATTCCATCCAATCAAAATTATCATAGATATCAATACAATCATCAAACTTGGGAATGACCTATACAATCGAACTCAGTATCATTCACTTCATTTCAATCATGTAACCCTAATCACTGGTGTAATTAAAACAAACAATAATAAAACAAACAAATAAGTAATAAAAATTTTCTCATTTTTATCATATCTGTCTAATTTATGAAGAATTTTTGTAATTATCTTATTAGATTTTATAGATGTCATGTTTGTTTATTTACATATTAAATATTTATAATGAATAGTCTTCATAGTATTTATTCACCTGATTATCAATATCAATATATAATTGATCACGATATTGATTTTGTAATTGACTCTCTTTTATCACATCTTTTAATTGGAATGTTTTTTTTAATATTTCTCCAGCTTTATTAAATATATTTTTTGCTGTATAAGCTTCAGGATTTGATAATCATACTCGCTTAAAGACTAAAGGGAATACAAACAAAAATGTAACAGACAAAAATATTCACATAATCATATATCTAATACTATTCCATGCTTTTTTAATTTTTTCATCTTTTCATTGTGAAAATATGAAAAAGAATATTGCACGAATAAATGCATAGATACATCATGCACATATAATAATCACAACTAATGCTAAAACAATTAATATTGCATTTTCTATTGTACTTTCTGTTGCGGTTACGTTCATGCTTTTACAATATTTTTTAAAAAGAGCAAAAGGTTTTTGTCCCTCTTGCTCCATATTTTATAATTATTCTGCAGGAGTTTCTGATGTCTCTTCAGCTGGTGCTTCTGCTGCTTTTGCAGCTTCAGCTGCTGCTCTTTCTGCCTCAGCTTTTTCTGCTGCAGCAGCTTTTTGCTCTTCAATTCTCTTATTGTGAATCTCTAATGCTTTTGTACTTGTTCTTTCTTTGAAATATTTTTTAAACATTTGATCTTTTGTATCAGCGAATAGTAATTTTGCTACTCTTTCTGATGGTTGTGCTCATTTTGAAATCCAATTTTTGATTTCTTGTACATCTGCTTCCATTGTATGAGCAATTGGATTAAATCGTCACAATACTAATTTATATCAAGCTTGTGCAGCTTTTGTGTGTTCTGTAAGAACAATACGATAGAAAGGTAATCATTTTCTTCCTCCCCTAGCTAATCTTATTTTCAACATGAAATTGTAAAATTACATAATTAAAAAACTCAGAGAAATTATTTCAATTTTTCTCTAGATGTATGTGTAGAATGTTTTCTACATTGGTTACAGTATTTGCTTTCTTCCAATTTTGGAGTATTAGCTTTGTTTATACTTGTAAAGTAATTAACCTTTTTACAATCTGAACATTGCATAGCTACTGTAATTCTTCCTCCTTTCTTTTTTGCCATAATTATAAAGGTTCTGAATAAATTAAAATATTTTTTACGAATGACGACATTTTTTCAATAATTTGGCTTTGGGCAGATTCGAACCGTATACCTTCCCGATTCCTATCGGGACGCTCTAAACGTCTGAGCTACTGCTCCATATACCACTCTACATAACTTCTACTCTTTTGTTTTTTTATGTATTGTTCCATATTAAATGCTGTCTGATAATTTTCATATTCCTTTTTGAATATTAATTGCAAAGGTCTATTATTCCTTGTAGATTTGCATAATCATCTACAATGTTCTTCAAACCTCCTTTCAACATTTATACTACTTCATACATAATATCTTCAATTTCTCATTTTAAGGATATATACATATCACTTCTCTATGATTAATTGTTTAATTTAAATTTGGCTTTGGGCAGATTCGAACCGCCGACCTCGTCCTTATGAGAGACGCGCTCTAACCGACTGAGCTACAAAGCCATAAAAAAAGTGGCGGAGAGGGTGGGATTTGAACCCACGAGCCGATTTCTCGGCTGACTCGTTAGCAGTGAGCTGACTTCGACCACTCATCCACCTCTCCATATAAAAAATGACTCAAAAATATTGAGTGAATTATGTATATAGAATTTTATTTGAAATTCAAGCGAAAAACAATAAAATAATTAACGAAAATTCAATGAATAATAAAAAATTATAGGACATATAAGAAAATCAATTATTATTCATAATTTAGTTAGTAAATTTATAATCGTTTTATGAAAGATAAAGTTTTTGAATATATGAGAAGTATCTTAGATTCATCATGATGAGCTCACGATATAGACCATACATTGAGAGTACGCGATCTCTGTTTGAATATTGGAAAGACTGAAAATGCTGATTTAGAT
Organism: Candidatus Absconditabacterales bacterium; assembly: GCA_045643505.1. GTDB lineage: Bacteria > Patescibacteriota > Gracilibacteria > Absconditabacterales > Absconditicoccaceae > JALOAF01. Next base: position 3,407 of record JAZUKX010000147.1, read on the forward strand.
GTATTGGAAATCGCTGCGCTACTCCACGATATTTGAAGACCTATAGAATTTGAAACAAAATGAGATGTTTGCCATGCACAATATTGAGCGCAACTTGCAAAAGAATTTTTGGATAATATTTAATATGACACAAAAAAAACCAAACAAATTGTGTATTGTATTTCTACGCATAGATCTAAAAAATGAGAAGCACCAGAAACATTAGAAGCAAAAATTTTATTTGATGCAGATAAATTGGATAGTATTTGAGCTGTATGAATTGGTAGAGCTTTCATGTATGCAGAACAAGTTTGAGCAAAATTACACAATGATAAATGAATTGATATTGAAAATACTCAGGAATATAGTAAAGATGATACTGCTTACAGAGAATATATCATGAAATTAAGCAAAATAAAAGATAAACTATATACAGAAACTGGTAAAAAATTAGCGGAAAAAAGACACAAAATAATGAAAATATTCTTTGATGAGTTATTAGATGAAACACGATATAACACGAGTCGATAGTCACTAAAAACTAATCACTAGATTCTATAAATATACAACTATCGACTAGAGGTAATTAACTAATTATTAATATTTAATTATTAACTATTCAATACTATGTCTGATGAAAACTTAATGTGATGAATTGATACTTGAGAATCTATAAGGACTGATATAAACAAAGTCTCTGAAGAAGATATAAAACGTGTTCAAGAAGATACAAGACAGGCAAGACAAATCCAAGCACAAATAAAGCAAGACAAAGCTATAAATAATCAATTTGCAAAGTTTTTACAATTTTTATTGAGAACTTTAAAAAATGAAGAGCTTGTATCGGCTTTATACAAAACGTTTTTTATAGTAACAAACCAAAAAACATGAACAAAATACTACAAAAAACAAATAAATAATGTTGTGATAGTTTGATTTTTTGCTCCATTTTTCCGAGATGTAATTACAGAATACAAATTACAAAACTATTATGAAGACATAAAAATGAACTGAAATATTACATTATCAAACTATATTGATTATATAAGAAGGCTTTCGAAAAAACATCACGACAATGTCCCTATTGATAAAGATAGCCTTTTAAACCTTTTGTGCTATATAATTATAGAATTTTGATTGACAAACAACGCCCTAACAGATGAGACCAGTGTATTAAATGAGATTAAACAAGCATTAGCATCTCATTAATAATATTAAGCATTATTATATCATATTTTTTTAAAATAGCAAGGCAAATAAACATAAATCTTGCTATTTTTTGATAAAAAAATTTTTTTGAATATAATATATTATGTAAATTTTATAAATTACTATTCCAATATGAATATTGAAAACGCATCATCTGTTGAAACTAAGTTAGATACAACAGGTTCTAGAGAACTAAGTCAAGAAGAGATCAAAACAATGTTTGATGACCAATTTTTTTCTGATTTAGATAGTGAAGATTATCACAATAGAATCATCAAAGAAGAAATTAATTGAAAAGTTTATTTTGAAAAGCCTGATAATGTAAATAAAAATTGAATAAGACAATTATCAAGTACAAAAGAACAAGTTTTTGTTAATAAATTTTTTGTATCGAAAGAAGATTGGGCAAATGCACAAAATGAATATAATCTAAGACATTGAATTCAAAATACTGTACAACAAACAACAACGGCTATGACTGGATTAAATACAGATGTTACAACACATCAAGCACCTGAAAACATGAGTGAATCTATGAACATTCAAATGGAATTAGACAATTTATTACTTCAATATGAATCTTTAAAAGATGGTTTAAAATGAGCTGAAAGCAATTGAGAGACGAAAAGAAACTTAAGGCATCAAATAAATGAAAATATAGAATCCATAAAACGTATTCAAAAAGATTTAGAAAAACATCCAGATTATAATAATTTATCTGTGTATCAGGAACGTGTCCAATATTTAAAATATTTTATAGACAATTATGAACAAGCTCGCCAAATAATAGCTTTATGATGACAGACATCTGATGTACCTGCTATTATTGATTCTGTACAAGATGCCAGAAGAGAAAAAAAGGCACAAGGAAAAGAACATGAGCAACAGAAAAAAATAAATAAATTATTAAGGACAGATGCAATGTATTCTTTGATGAATGGAGATAATGAAGAATATGAAGAATATCTTGAGGATGTAACTAATCGCATGATTGATCCTGCCACACACCCTTTCTATGATAAAAACAAACAATGATTTATGCTAATTGAACAAACAAATCCGGATTTGTATCAAGAATTATTCCCAACATGATGAAATAGAATTCCACATAAAGAATATTATAAAGACAAAAAATGCATCGCCGTACAATGTGCTCCTGGATATGGTGTAAAATACAATAAATGTGATAATTTTGTTACAAAAATGGGTAAAGATTTTTCTAATCTATTAGAATCTTGTTGAGCTAACAAAGAAAACGATCCAAGGAAAAGAGAAGCTTGGAACAAAATTTGATCTTTTGCTGCTATATGATGAGCAATATTTTTGTGATTTAAGACAATACAAAGCTTATTTTCTAAAAAGCATGAATGAAAACGATGAGAAGTTGCTTGATATGGAGCATGACTATTTGCATTATTAAACTATGATAAAATTTTATGAACATTATGAGATGCCACTTGAATACATCCTTTGGAAAAGCAAAGAGCTACAGATGAATTATTGGCTCATGGATATAATGAAAACGATGCAAATAATTTAGCTAGATATTATTCAGAGCCTGTACTTTACACTCTAAATACTATGCAGTATTTGCCTACATCCACATTATTGAATCAGCAAATTATCCAAAATGGGTCTAATGGATTAGCTTTTAATTATCCTGCCTATGAAGCAGCAATTAATGTTTTAGCTGCATCTGATCCTATAAAGTATCCTGATCAACGGAAAAGACAATTATTAGCAAATGCACAAAAATTAAGTGAAGATGAGGCTTTATTTAGAGCTGGATTATGAGCCGTATGATTAACAAGTATAAGTGTACTTAATAATATACAGAATCAAGATCAACCGATAACACAAGCACTAAATATTAGCGAAAACTATGCAAATTATCTAGAAGCTCTCACTTCATGAATTTGAGCAGATTTAGCAAAAGAATGATTGAAAGCAAAACCAGAACATATCGTAGAAATGAGTACACAATATAATGCTCCAGAAAATGAAAATCGTAAAGATGAATTAATCAAAGAATGGATTATAAATTGATATGTAGAACTTCTTAATAGTGATAAAAATTACTCCATAAACGATATGATAAATAATCCGAATGTAAATTTGGATAAAAAAACTATGAAATGATTTACAAATAGCGGATGAAATGAAATTGTATTTGATTCTTATGAAGAATTATTTGATGTTGTACATTTAACTGATTGGATAAAAACAAATTTTCAATGAAGGGATGCTATATCTAGTAGACCATTTCATATGGCAGAATGAGAGCCATGACGTATTGAATTCGATGATGTAGAATGGCGGAGAATCTGGAAAAATGAAACAGATGTACTAAAATCAAGAACCATCAAAAAGACCTCTTCATTATTAGGTAAAAATAGAGAAAATTATGTAAATTACTTAAATAATTGGCGAGAAATAGAATGAAAATGACAAAGTGTAGAACGATCCTATGTTGATTTATCTAATTATCCTATGGTAGCTGGATTATGAATTAATTTCAAAAACAAAGCAGAAGTAGAAAAATTAGAATCTCGAATGAATAATATAAAGGAATCTTTAAAATATTCTGCCGCCCAACAAAATGGTCAGCCCTTTGTAGTTAATTGGACATTAAAAAACATGTGAAACACTCTAATATTTACTGCTGTTAATTGAGATAAAGAAATAATAAAATGAGATTTTAAAGACTTTCCTACGTTAAAGGAATGAATAAATATGCATCACTTTATAAACTATTTAAATGATCCTAAAAACTGAATGTATTGATCTTGAATATTTGTTAAATAACCGTTTTATAATTTAAATTACAAAAAAAATGACATCAATCGAAAAAAATTATCAACAAAGAACTAAAGTAAACAGCCGAAAAAATTTTGAAAAATTAAAAAAATGATTATTAGTACTTTTATCTGCTAGTGCTATTGCTTGAGGTGCTAGTTCTTGTGACAAACCAACATGAGTTGACATTGCAAAAGATAAAGAAAAAATAGAAATAAGCATAACCCAAAGAAAACTAGCAATAGATGAAAGAAAATCATTGGTAATCCAATTTAACCAATACATAGATATGGAAAATTCTAATCCTTCATTAAAAGACGATATTGCTTTTCAAAAGGGTAAAGCACAAGTATATGATAGGATCTGTGAATTAAATGAAGAAATAGATAAGGACACAAAAAGAATCTGAAAAAAAGAAAAAAATCTATATAAAGATGAGAGAAAATCTTTAAAAAAGCACCCAAATATACATAAAAAAATGGATCCTAATGCCTATAACTGGGCTATAAAATAAATCTTACTATTCATTATTTGATTTTAAAATAAAAATCGCTATATGTAAGTGTGTGGCGATTTTTTTATAAATAAAAAAAATCATGGATTTAGGTAAAAAGCTATATATCGAGTGAAAAAAAGTTTTACTAGTCTGAAACTGGTCTTACAAAAACATGTGAGATGAATTAATATTATTAGGAAACATAAGATTATTGATGGAACAATGAAAAGAAATTTATGTGGCAGCATACAATATTCCTCGATTAAAATCGTTCTTAAAACAATTTATTGATATAGAGCAAATTAAATTTTTGAGAGAGACTCCTAAATGAATTAGATCTTTTTTTGCTTTCATCACCGATAGAAGCAGTAGAACCCTAAAAAAATACAGAGAAGTAGATAGCATAATCATTGGTGGTGGTGAAATTTTCACAGAAGAGATACCTAGCAATTATCGATATCGATTATTATCAATTTGGCCTTGTCTAAAAAATAAGCCAAACATTTATCTCATGTGATGAGTTCAAGTCCCTCAAAGAGAAAAAAATAAAAAATTATTCAATTATTTAATGAAAAAAGTGAATTATGTCTATGCTAGAGACTTGGAAAGTGTATATGAATTGAAAAAATATTGATTTGAAAATGCAGAATTTTTCATGGATACGAGTTTTTTTGCTTATGATTGGGATAGTGTAAATGAAAAAAATGTCAGACAAAAATACATCGTGGTAAACATCAACAAAAGTGGTGAAAAATTTTTGGATGATATAATAAATGATGTAAAATATTACATAGAACAATGATACAGAGTTTTGTATGTACCTGTAGCAAAATGAAGGACTGATCTATATAGCGATGCTTATTATTTCAAGCAAATTAAATCGGCATGCAAAAAAGAGGATAGATTTGAATTAATAGATCGAGAATCTGATTTTTGAAAATTCGCAGAAAAAATAGCTAATGCTGAAATTGTAATCAGTACTAGGTTGCACTTATTTTTGATCAGTAGTTTTATGTGAGTAAGGACAAAAGTCTATCCTTATCAGAAAAAGATACTCAAGATGCAAGAAGTACTCAGAAATTTGGAATGAGCGATTAGGGATGTGGAATAAAGTTTTTTACGTTATCCCCTTTTCAAAATCTTGTATTAAAATATGCTTTATTCAAATTTGTTCATAAATTAGAAGTATCCATCGACACCACATATTTTGGTCGATTATCTTTTATCAATTCCATTACAGAATATTCTCTTTCTCTCGTAACATCATCTAAGATAGAAGTTGCTACTTGAAAATACTTAATCTAATAAAAAGATATATTAATTTTGTGAATCATAAGAAGTTTCGGACTTTTTAAAAGGGAAAATCTAAAAATTTTTTAGTTATTTATTATCGAAGATATCTCTTTTTTAAATTCATCAAATGAAATATCTTTGTTTCTTAATTGGTAAGCTTTTTCGATTGCTGTTTTTGGCCATCATTCAATTGTTTTTAAACTTTCTATCGGATCTTTAAAAATTTTATTTCATATTGTACTCAGAAAAAATTTTCAATCTATTGTATTGTTTCTTATAAATTGCCTTTCATCTTCAATAAAATTGTCTAATGATATAATTCACTCATCAACCATTCACATGCATGAATATAAAATATAATATGGTCCATATCATAGTCATCATAAATCAGCATCTTGTAATATTTTTATAAATTCTTGATT
>JAZUKX010000148.1:0-4239 GCA_045643505.1 Candidatus Absconditabacterales bacterium
TCAGTCGCTCCACTCCTTCGAAATGACACATACGCTGTCATCCTGAGCAACGCGCTCCGGTTAGCTCTCCGGCAAGCCGAGAGTCCTCGTGAAACGGGAGAGAGTCCTCGCGAAGCGGGAGAGAGTCCTCGCGAAGCGGGAGAGAGTCCTCGCGAAGCGGGAAAGGATATAAATCCACAACATACTGAACATAATTCACACACAAAGATAATAACACATCCAACATAAATTTCAAGTCATAAAATTTGACAAATTTTATTTTTTTGTATATAATATATCTGTATTTATTATTTTAAAATAAAAAAAATGAAAAAAATAATATTGTGAATATTAATTTGCTTATTCAGCATTACTCCTATAATTTGTTCTGCTTGATTATGACAAGAAGAAATTTTTTGATGAGATTCAAATGAATGAGAATCAAATGAGAATCAAGGATGAGGTCATTGATGAAATTGAACAAACTGAACAGCAGAAGCGAATTGAGTTACACAAACCCCACAAACCACACAACAACAAACAGAAACCACACCACAACATCAATGTACATTAGACAGCGAATGTACAGCAAAAGGACAAGGAATGTGTATCACATGAGACAATAATACTAGAATATGTATTTACAATGAATACAGAGATTTATGATTTAACATAACCACAGAATGTCTACTAAATTGACAATGCTGAATGAACATCTACGAAACAGCAGGAATAAGAAAAAAAGATACAACCCCAAGCGTAAAAACATTTGCACAAGATGTTGTACTTGCTGCAACCACGTTTTTTGGTACAGTCATCTCAATAATATTCATCGTAAGTGGCCTAATGTATGTATTTAGCTGATTCACAGGAAAATCGCCAGACAAAGCAAAAAAGATGATGATTTGATCAATTGTTTGATTATTATTCGTCACATTATCTTATTCAATAATTAGATTAATTCAATTCCTTGCTACTTGATGATGAGGATCCTAAAATTTTCATAAAAAACAAAATCATCAAAATGATAAAGAATTTACTTCTTGCAAATTTTTAAATTTTTATTACATATATACTATATAATTTTATAGTACAAAATATATCTATGGTACAAAAAATAAAAAGTTGATTTACTATGATAGAAATGCTCGTAGTCATCTCAATCATTTGAATATTGATAGCAACTCTATCACCACAAGTATGAAATTCACAAGAGAAATCTCGCGACATCGAACAGCAGACACATATACAAGAACTTGCATCTGCATTAATTTCTTACAAATTAGATTACTGAAAATTCCCAATAATAACTTGAGAATATCGATTTGCTTCTACAAACAATACTTACGCAATTGTAAACGAGTGAAACAAAAGTAGAACCAATACCAATCGATGAAAAATAGAATACCTAACTTGATCATTAAAAGAGAACAAATACATTTCTACTATCCACAAAAATCCAAATAATAGAAATTTTAGTATTACAAGTGATAAATGAAAAATATATGAAGACAAGTACAGTATCTACATGAGTGATTGAAACAGTTTTGCTATCATATCTGACATGGAAAATGAAGCCGAATGAAATTGTAACATAACGACAAATGATCTTTTTGCTATATTAACAGAAAATGAAAATTATGAAGAAAAAATAATAAAATTATCAAATTGTATAATAAATAATAATTGAACAGGACTGTACTATGTATATGTTTATGATAATATTATTGAATAAAATTTTACCATACCAAATAATAATGAAAATACATTTCAAAAAAAAATGAATGACTTTAATCGAACTTTTGATGGTAATTGCCATTTTAGGTATACTAATCAACATCTCAATTCCATATTTTTTTGGTACAAGAGAAAAAGCACGTGATATCTCTAGACAAACTCAAGTACAGGAAATAGCATCAGCTTTAATCTCATACAAAGTAAAAAATTGAGAATTTCCAAGATCTACATGAAGTTGTATATCAGATTTAAAAGAAGAATTAGTTGATTGATGATATCTTAGCAATATAGCTCCAGATCCAAGTTGAGAAAGAATTTATAGCGACTGTAATTTCAACCAAAAGACATATCAACTTTGCTCTGAATGAGAATATAATTACATCAGTAATGGAGAACGATTTGTCATCGCAGCATACATGAAAAACGAATCAAATTGAAACTACATCTGCACTAATTCAACAAAATGTACACAAAATATAGACAAAACACATCTATGCGAAGACTTGGCAGAATTATGATCATGAATGGATTTAAACAATTTCATATGAATAAATAAATACAGTGAATGATATAATTCACACATATATGCGTATATTTTCAAACAATAAAGCAACACAGAATCTTCCTAGACTACGACTAAAATCATAGCCTAGTTTCTTAGAATCATCACTTCGTGATTTCAGGACCTACGAAACATATCCCCCTTTGTAAGGGGCGTTTTTTTATTTTCAAAAAAGTACTCCATTTTCCAAAGGGAGCTGACTGTGGGTTTGAATAAATGACTCTACATTGTTGTTAACTCCTTTTCTCTGTTTGAAATTTCAACCAAAATTGCTTGTTTAACTCAATCAAGTTGATTATACACTCGATTATTTGTATATCTAACCACTTTTATTCACAAACTGTTTAAATATTTTGTCCTAATCATATCATACACATATTTCCAATCATGACTATTATCATCAATTTCTATACATAATTTTAATTGAGGACAATAAAAATCTAAAATATAGTTTCAAATAGTTTTTTGTCTTAAAAATTTAACTCAAGACTTTTTATTTTTCAAAATAAGATTCCAAACAAGTCATTCAGCTTTTGTTAAATTTACTTGTTTTCTCATTTCCTTCGCTAATGATTTATTATTTACATTAACAGGATATTTCATATTTAATATAAAGATAAATACTAAATTGTAGTGATAGTCTCATTTCACCACCCACTCGGCTTCGCCGTATCTCCCTCCATAGGAGGGAGAGCCTTCTCATAACTCAAAAATAGTGCTCCATTAATAAGGAAGACATCACATATCCCCCTTTGTAAGGGGGACGAAGGGGGTTCTATCAACAGAAAAAAGAATCCCCCCTACCCCCTTTCATAAAGGGGGCATCAGATATATCCCTCAATTGAAGGAAGAATTTTCTATAAAAGTCCTCTGGGTCTAAAATACTTTCTTCTACTGTGGTTCAATTGTCCAATAAACCGTAGCTTTATATGTATCTCAAATCTGCCAAGCTGGGATCTCTAATTGCAATTCAGGTTTATCCGCATAAATTCAACCATTACACATAAAGTCTCATACAGGATAATTTGGTACAAAATATGGTGTTCATTGTGCTCATCATGTAATCTGGATATTATTATAATCACTCAATATAGAACTCAAAGAGACTAATCCATTATTTATCTCTGGGATAATTCATGTCAAATAATGTCATAAATCTTGGATTGAATTACCATGTTTCATCTTGAAATTACTTGATGATATTGAGGCTGTTGTATTCTGTCATGAGAATGTACTAGATATTCTTACAGATCATGTCCATCAATTTCTTCAAATCCAATCTTCTACTCGGACATTTGTAGTATATCATGTCTGTATTGTAAATCCAGTCTCACTTACATCGTAAGTACCAAAATCTACATCCATTCATCATGTAATCAATATATTTGGTATACATGTCTGTACTGTTTGTCAAACAGATTGTTCTCATGTGTATAAACTCTTTGCATATCATGTATAAGAATACACTCCTGTTTGATCTAGACAAGTATTCAATGTTTCAAACAGCCAATCTCATGTATTCACCTTGCTCAAATTAGATCTATACAAGAATTGAACTTCATCTAAACTCAATGCTCTATTATATACACGAACTTCATCTATTTGTCATTTGAATGGATATGGTGTAGATGTATTTCTCATTCATATTCTTCAACTTCACACAGGCCATGTCCAATATGTAGAACTTCAATTTACTAATTTTTTTCAATTATTAAGAATTTATACTTGAGTCCCGATTTATATCTTCATCTTCATCCTCGCTTAAATCATCGTCAGGATTTTGATTTATTAATTTAAAATCTTTTGATGCTCTTCCTTGTATATTTGATTTAACAAAATAATCAAATCCACAAAAATGAAGAACCAAAATTTCATTATGCATCAAAGATCCAATCAATAAAACAAAATAAATAGCAAGTTTTAATATTAATATTACATTTTTAAAATATTCAGAATCTTTA
>JAZUKX010000149.1:0-3317 GCA_045643505.1 Candidatus Absconditabacterales bacterium
ATTGTTTTCCATTTTTTATTTTTTTTAGATTATACCATATTCTTTTATTAATTCTTAAAAAATAATCAAGAAAATTTTTTCAACAAAAAAATCTCCGAAATTGTTCGGAGATTTTATGTATTTATGAAAAAGGACTATTCCATATCATTTAATACATCATCAATTTCACTAGCACTAGCTTCAATATCATTGTCTACAGATTCCAATGATTCATCATCCAAAACTCTTTTTCATGTCCTCATATCTGTGATAGCCTGTTCGATATCTTTTTGAAGTCAGTCCATTAATTTTGAATCTTCAGTCAAAGCAGCAACCATTTTTTCTTTTCATTGAGTTTTGATTCATTTGTATGAATAGAAAGCTCAAGATTTAGATATTAATTTCAAAATTAATCAAGCTTCTATGATATCAAACATGTGGTCATATCATGTTCATCGTTTTACAGGTATTTCAGCAGTTTTGAATGGTGCAAATATCTTGTTTTTTGCAGTTTTTATCTTTGCAAAATATCAAACTTGTTCTTTGCTATCATCTGTGACTTTATCTCATCTTCTAATTTCAATTCTTTGAGATGCAAAAAATTTCAAAGCATTTCAACCAGCTGTGGTTTCTGGATTTCCAAACATTACTCAGATTTTCATTCTAATTTGGTTGATGAAAATACAGATTGTATTTGTTTTTGCTAAAACTCAAGTTAATTTTCTAAGTCATTGAGACATCATCCTAGCTTGGAGTCACATATAAGTATCTCACATATCTCATTCCACTTCTGCTTTTGGAACTAATGCTGCTACAGAGTCGATTACTATAATTTTTACAGCTCATGTCTTTGCTAGTTCTTCAGCAATTTGTAAAGCTTGTTCTCCATGATCAGGCTGCGATAATAATAAGTTATCAACATCTACTCAAAGTTTTTTTGCATAATGAGGATCTAAAGCATGCTCAGCGTCTATAAATGCTGCAACTCATCATTTTTTTTGCACTTCTGCAATTGCGTGCAGAGCAATAGTAGTTTTTCAGCTAGATTCAGGTCAATATATTTCTACAATCCTTCATTCAGGATATCATCATCAAAGTATAAGATCCAAAACATAACTTCCACTATGGACTGTGTTTACAAGTCAGACATTTGAATTGTCTCACATTCTCATAATAGCTCATTTTCAAAATTGTTTTTCAATGCTCTTGAAAGCATCTTTCAAATTCTCGTCCATTTTTACTGTTGTCATTTTTTATATATAAGTATGTTGTAAAACATTTTTTTAACAAACATCAAAGCCTGGAATGTTGTATCGTCATTTCGAATGTGGTGAGAAATCCATAAATATTGAAGAGGATTTTCAGTCATCACATTTTTTCGAAAAGACTTTTTAGTCTTCGGCAACCTCAACGGCCACTTCATTTCTTTTTTTGATTTTTGATACTAAGCTATAAACCATTTTGTTTAAGTTTATACATTCTCCTAAAATGTGATTTGCTGTTTCAGGAGCTAAGTATCAAAGATCTTTGCAAAGAGTCATCATATTGATCACTTTTGTATTGTATCATAATGCTTCCAAATATAATTTTATCTTTGCATCATCATATCGCTTTTCATATCATTGAGCGATACAATCCATGACAGATATAGAAGCTCTTTGGACCTGTGATTTAAATCATCGATCATCATCAGGTTTTAATTTTTTTTGAATATCAAGTGTAATTTCTTTAGATTTTTGTCGTACTAATAATTTTTCGAATTTTAGATCCATTTTCGTGTAAATAATATATGTAAAAGAGCATTCCATATTCCATAATATCATGTGCCTGTCAATTATGGATGGCTTCGTTGATGTTTGTTCGCCAATATTATTAAACAAAAAAAAATAAAAATCAAGAGATTTTTTATTAGTTTAAAACTAATAAATCTAAAATGTCAAAAAAATAAAAGATTTTGTCAAAAATGATTTGACTTTGTCAATGAAATTCTTATACTGAATGTGTTGATATGAAACGGATTTGTCATTTCGAAGGAGCAAAGCGACTGAGAAATCCATTACTGTTAAATGTGAAATCCTTACAAGTAGAATTCTCACATTCATGCAAAATGTTATTTATTCATTCTTCATTATTAATTTTTAATTTTTAATTATTTTCCATGGCTAGAAAAAGAGAATTACTAGATGATGTGCAAAAAGCTTTGATTTCATTCTTCAAAAAGAATACATCAGAGGAGTGAGTGACTTTGAGAGAAATTGCTTCTGCTATCTGAGTAAATCACCCACAGACAGTTTTAAATAAACTAAATCAATTGATTCTCAAATGATACTTTGTCAAAGATCAACATTGATACAGGTTGGTGAGAGAATCTATTGTTGATAAGTTTGATGATATCATACAAGTACCAGTTTTTGGATTCGCTCAATGTGGAAATAAATGAAAAAGAGTAATTGATGAGTACACTCAAGAAAAAATTCCAGTTACTTTGGCTTTTATTGGTACTAGTGATGTACAAAATTGTTTCTTTGTTAGAGCAAAATGAGATAGTATGGAGCCAAAAATTCAAGATTGAGATTTAGTTCTCATTCGCCAGCAACCTAATTATGATCCAAATGATTTTGTTTTTGTGATACACAATAATCTTCCAAAATTGAAAAAAATAGTAAAACATGAAGAAAAATTTTACTTGGAATCTGTAAATAGATTTTTTGAGGATGTTGAACTATCAGAATATGATGAAACAAATGTAATTTGAGTTGTAAAGAAAATTATCAAAAATATGTAAATTTCTTAAGACTCTGATGATGTCTAACCTTCGGAGTCTTTTTTTTATTTAATTTCATTTTTCTTTTTCAATTAATCCAGCAATGGCTCTTCATCTATGAGATACGCTATCTATTTCTTGTTCTGTTGCTTGTGCAAATGTTTTTTTTAATTCATCTGAATAGAAAATGCAACGATAACCAAATGTTGTTGGATCTCATATTTCTTCATATGTAATTTTTCAATAAGTTTTTCACTCAGCAAAGATGTATGATCAATCTATGTTCATTTTGACCATACAACATATAAAATAAGCAGATCTATCATCTTTTCATTCCATCTCCTTCAAAAGTTTTATTCTATTTGCTTGATCATCTCAATGTGTTCAAGAATATCTAGCACTATAAATTCCAGGGGCTCAATTTAAAGCATTCACACATAATCAACTATCATCAGCTATTATTTCTGCTTGTATTCACTTGTCCTTCAAAAACTCAAATACAGCATTACATTTTATCAATGCATTTTCTAAAAAAGTATTTCAATTTTCTTCAATATCTTGTACATATCAGATA
>JAZUKX010000150.1:0-13593 GCA_045643505.1 Candidatus Absconditabacterales bacterium
GTACAGGTACTAATTTCCCAGTTAAAACAGAAACTCCTTATGCAAGGTTATTGAACGCTCTTGTATATGATGTAGATTTAGAAAATAGTATTGTAAAAATTGCTTTCCCATGGAGATTATTTGATAGAAAGTGAAATGTACAAAATATTATGACATATATCGCTTGAAATATTTTGGGAATGTGAGATGTAAGTGAATTAAAACTTATTGATGTTTGGTTTCCACCTGTAATGCTTGAGCAATATGATGGACCAAGTTATACACTTGATGATATGAGGAAATATTTAAATGTGTATGGTAGACCAATTCTTGGTACAATTATTAAGCCAAAAATGTGATTAAGTTCAGCAGAATATGCAGAAGTTTGTTATGATTTCCGAGTTGGATGATGAGATTTTGTAAAAAATGATGAACCACAAGCAGACCAAGATTTCTGTCCTTATGATAAGATGGTAGCTCATGTAAAAGAAGCTATGGATAAAGCAGTGAGAGAAACTGGACACAAAAAAGTACACTCTTTTAATGTATCTGCTGCAGATTTTGATACGATGATTGAGAGATGTGAAATCGTAAGAAATGCTTGATTTGAACCAGGAAGCTATGCATTTTTGATCGATGGAACGACTGCATGATGGATGGCTGTGCAGACATTAAGGAGAAGATATCCAGATGTATTTATTCATTTCCATAGAGCAGGACATGGAGCATATACAAGACCTGAAAATCCAATCGGATATAGTGTATTAGTGCTTTCTAAATTTGCAAGACTCGCTGGAGCTAGTGGAATACATACTGGTACGGCTGGAGTAGGAAAGATGAAATGAACTCCTGGAGAAGATATTACAGCAGCAAAAGAAATTAGATATTTTGATGAAATGTGACATACATTTGAACAATCATGGACTAAAATTAATCCTGAAGATGAAGATTTGTTGGAAGTTAATTCTATAGATAAGAAAAATATGGAAATTTTGATGGATGATAGTTGGAGATGAATGAAAAAATGTTGTCCAATTGTATCTTGAGGATTAAACCCTGTATTGCTAAAACCATTTATGGATTTGATGTGAAATTGTGATTTTATTACTACAATGTGAGCATGAACACATGCACATCCAGATGGAACAAGAGCATGAGCTATGGCTTTGGTACAAGCATGTGAAGCATATCAAAAAGGAATTGATATCCATGAATATGCTAAAGAACATAAAGAATTAGCGAGAGCAATTGAGTTTTTTGAGAAAAAATAATTTTAAATAATTAATTAATGAAAAATATGGAAAATATGACAAATTATTTTGAACGTATTGATTCTTGAATTGATTTTAATTGATTTTGAGATATGTCTGATGAATGAGAATTTGAAGAATCATTGATAGATAGAATTGATTGAGAAAAAGTAGATATGGAAAAAATTGATGAATTTGCAAGTGCTGAAGATCTTTGGGGATTAGAAAATTATATTGATAGTTTGTCTGAAGAACAGCAACAAGAAGTAAAAGGATATATAAGACTTAATTATCCAGATTTGTTTAAGGATGATGAATGAAATGAAAATCCTATAGAATCAATGAAATCTAATACGACATGTGAAATTTTAGATGACATTAGACAAAAACCTAAAGTAAATAGGTCAAAGACAAAAAATGATTTAATGTGAGCATTCTTGGATAATTATAAAAATGGTATTTAATTTATAAAAAATAAAAAATGGTAAAAAAAACAGAAAAAAAAACTTATCTTTATGCAAAAGTAAAGAAGATAGCATTGATAGATTGAGAAGAGATGATAGTAATTTTAAATGAAATTGATGCTGTTGATTATGGACTTAGTCCATTTGATAAAGTTGAGTTATTCGTTTGAAAAAAGTCTATAGTAGTAAACTTGGATACAACTAAAAAAATGGTAAAACCATGATATATTTGAGTTTGTCAAGATGTGCTAGATATGTTTCCTTTGGAAAATGATCAATTAGTAAAAATCCATTATACTAGGAGATCAAATATGGCTTTGCAAGCTATACAGAAAAAAATTCAATGAAAACAAATTTCTGAAGAGGAAATTAATGCGATTATCAAAGATGTGTCAGAAAATAGAATGGTTGATAGTTTGATGACATATTATGTAGCTAGTAGTTTTTTTCACCCTACAACAAATAAAGAAATGGCTTTGACAGCTAAAGCAATGGCTGAAAATTGAGTTATGTTGAAACATAAACCTGGAGAAATTGTGGTAGATAAACATTGTATTGGATGAGTTTCATGAAATGAGACGACTATGATTACTGTGCCATTGATTGCTTCGTTGTGATTGAAATTTCCAAAAAATTTTTCAAAAGCAATTACATCTCCTGCAGCTACATGAGAATGTGTGAGTGTTTTGATGGATATTTGATTTGATAAGAAATGAATTGAAAAAATATTAAAAGAAGTCAATTGTTGTCTGATTTGGTGATGAAGTATCGATATTGCACCAGCAGACGATAAATTGATTCAAGTGGAAGCTCCATTGTGAATTCAAGATAAAGCAAAAGTAGTTAGTTCAATTATGGCAAAAAAATATGCTATGTGAATAACTCATTCATTGATTGATATACCAATGTGACCAACAGCAAAGGTAAAAACAATGGAGGAGGCTTTGGATTGGAAAGAAAAATTTGAAAAAGTTTGAAAATGATTAGGTATGAAGATGTCTGTACAAATTACAGACGCTAGACAACCTATTTGAGCTGGAATTTGAGCTGTATTGCAAGTGAGAGAAGTACTTAGAGTATTACAGCAACATCCATTGAGACCTATGGATTTGGAAGAAAAAGTGATATTCTTGGCTTCAAAAATTATTGAAAATGCATGAATGGCGAAATGAAAAGAAGCAGAGAAACTTGCCCGTGGTCAATTAGTTTCGTGAGAAGCTTGGAAGTATATGCAAAAAATAATTAAAGCTCAAAATGGAAAAAATCCAAATATTCAATCTGAAGATTTAGTCCTTTGAAAATATTCAGTGGATATTATTGCTGATAAAAAATGAAAGGTAAAAGATATTGATATGCATAAATTGAATGCAATTTGTAGGACATTGTGATCTCCATTGATCAATGAAGCTTGAATTTATTTGGAGAAAAAATTGTGAGATAATTTTGAAAAATGAGATGTCCTTTGTAGATTCTATGCGATGGATGAAGATAAATTACAAGAAGCAAAAGAGATGATGGAAGAAGAAAACTTTTATAAATTATAAAATAAAAATGCCTGGAATTATTGCAACTGTGTGACCAGCAACACAATCTAAAGAAAGATTGATGTTCTTATATGAAAATGGTGTCAGAATATTGAGATTTAATTGTTCTCATTCTAGTCATGAATGGATGAAAACAGTGCTGGATACTGCTAGAGAAGTTGAACGTACTGTATGAAATAGATTTGCATTTTTGCTTGATACAAAATGACCTTGAATAAGAACATGAGAACTAAAAGATTCAGTTTTTTATCAAAAGTGAGAAGAAATAAAAATAGTAGTTGATAAAAATTTGGTAAAAAATGATAAGATTATGTATGTTGATTATCCATATATTATCAAAGATGTCCCTGTATGAAATATTGTCAGGATAGAATCTGGTTTGCTTGATATAAAAGTGACAAAAATATGAAAAGATCATATAATTTGAGTGGCAGAGAATGATGCCGTTATTACATCTAAAAGACATGTAAATTTGCCATGAATATCAATAAAATTGCCATGATTGACAGATAAAGATAAAGATGATGTGATGTTTGCTATTGATCATAATATGTCTTATGTGGCGTTAAGTTTTGCTAGAAAATGAGAAGATGTACAAGATTTAAAAGAATTTTTGTATAAAAATGGTTGAGCTCATTTGAAAGTGATAGCAAAAATAGAGAATCAGGAATGAATCGATAATATAGCAGGTATAATTAGAAATGCAGATGCTGTGATGGTTGCTAGGTGAGATTTGTGAGCGGAATTACCTGTGGAAACAATTCCATCTCATCAAATAAATATAATATGAAAAGCTAAAAGAAAATGAAAAAAAGTAATTGTTGCAACACAGATGCTTGAAAGTATGATGGAAAATCATTTGCCTACGAGGGCCGAAGTATCGGATATATTCTATGCAGTATCTCAGTGAGCAGATTATTTGATGCTATCGTGAGAAACTTCTGTATGAAAGTATCCAATATCTTGTATAAAAGTGATGAATAAAATTATTAATGAGGCGGAAAAGTATATATAAAGTCGCTAGTCAATAGTCGATAGACGCTAGTTAATAGTCAATAGATATTATATAAAACTAGAGACTAGTGGCAAATGACTAGAGACTATCATTAAAAAAGTCTTTTAAAATTTAAAATAATAAAAATGTTAAAAAAAACAGTAAAAAAAGTAGAAAAAACTACATCAAAAAAAGTAGATAAATCTCAAAAATTTATTTTGTGGTTTGATGAAATTGGTATTGAAGATGTACCTTTGGTTTGAGGAAAAAATGCATCATTGGGAGAAATGTATAGAAATTTGGTACCAAAATGAGTCAATATACCAAATTGATTTGCGGTAACAGCATATGCTTATAGATATTTATTGGAAAAAACTTGAGCAGATAAAAAAATCAAAGAAATTTTGTCAGATTTGGATACTTCTGATATGGACAATTTAGCTGAAAGAGGATCAAAAATTAGATCTTTGATAAAAAATTTGGAATTTCCAATAGAATTAAGGAAAGAAATTGTAGAATGATATAAAAAAATGGAAAAAATTTATGGAAAAAATGTAGATGTAGCAATTAGGAGTTCGGCTACGGCAGAAGATTTACCAGATGCTTCATTTGCTGGACAGCAAGATACATATTTAAATATTTTTGGATATGAAGAAGTTATTGATGCTTGTAAGAGATGTTTTGCATCATTGTTTACAAATAGAGCTATTTCATACAGACAAGATAAACACTTTGATCATTTTTCAATTGCATTGTCAATTTCTGTACAAAAAATGGTAAGATCAGATTTGGCTTGTAGTGGAGTGATGTTTTCAATTGATACTGAATCTGGATTTAAAGATGCTGTATTACTTACATGAGCATATTGATTATGAGAAAATGTAGTCCAATGAGCTGTAAATCCAGATGAATGGTATATATTTAAACCATCTTTGAGAAAATGAAAAAAAGCTATCCTTTCTAGGAAAGTTTGAGAGAAAGCAGTAAAAATGATTTATTCTTCAGATGCTAAATCTCCAACAAAAAATATCACTGTACCATTGGAAGATAGAAAAAAATTGACATTGACTGATGATGAAGTAATGAATCTTGCAAAGCAAGTTGTGATAATTGAAGACCATTATTCAAAGAAAAAATGAAAATTCTGTCCTATGGATACAGAATGGGCTAAAGATGGTAAGACTTGAGAATTGTTTATTGTACAAGCTAGACCAGAGACAGTTCATTCCAATTCAGATGCTAATATATTGAAGACATATGAATTAGAGAAAAAATGAGAAGTAATCATAAAATGAAAATCTGTTTGAGAAAAAATTTGAGCATGAAGGACAAATGTAATCAAAGATGTTTCTAAAATTTGAAATTTCCAAAAATGAGAAGTCTTGGTGACAGATATGACTGATCCAGATTGGGAACCTATTATGAAAATTGCTTCTGCTATCGTGACAAATAGATGATGAAGGACGTGTCATGCTGCTATTATTTCTCGTGAATTGTGAATTCCTTGTGTCGTATGAACAAATAATGGAACTGAAATTATTCCAAATGGAAAAGATATTACAGTAGATTGTAGTGGTGGAAGTGATTGAGTGGTATATAAATGAAAATTACCGTTTAAAATCAATGAAATCAATATCACAAAGATGCCAAAGACAAAAACTCATATTACAATGAATGTGTGATCTCCAGATCAAGCATTTGAAGAGAGTTTTATCCCAAATGATTGAGTATGATTGGCTAGAGAGGAGTTTATTATCAATTCATATATTAAAGTCCATCCATTAGCATTGTTGCATTTTGATGAATTAAAGGATGAAAATGTGAAAAAACAAATTCAAGATTTGACTGTATGATACAAAAATAAAGCAGATTATTTTATCGATAAATTAGCTGAATGAGTGTCGACTATTGCTGCAGCATTTTATCCAAAGAGAGTAATCTTGAGATTGTCTGATTTCAAATCAAATGAATATGCAAATCTTATTTGATGAGCTCAATTTGAACCAAAAGAAGATAATCCAATGATTGGACGAAGATGAGCTTCAAGATATTATTCTGAGAAATACAAAGAAGCATTTTGATTGGAATGTAAAGCAGTATTGAAAGTAAGAGAAGAAATGTGATTGGATAATTTGGATGTGATGATTCCATTCCCAAGGACATTAGATGAAGCTAAAAAAGTAATCAAAACAATGTCTGAATTTGGTTTGAAACAACATAAAAATGGATTACAAGTGATGTGAATGTGTGAAATCCCATCAAATGTGATTTTAGCTGAAGAATTCTTGGACATCTTTGATGGATTTAGTATCGGATCAAATGACTTGACTCAGTTAACATTGTGAGTCGATAGAGATTCAGAATTGGTAGCTGATGTATATGATGAAAAGAATTTGGCTGTAAAAAAATTAGTAGAACATGTAATCAAAGTAGCAAATAAGAAGAAAAAATATATTGGAATTTGTGGACAAGCTCCATCAGATTATCCAGAATTCGCTAAGTTCTTGGTAGAGTGCGGAATTCAATCATTGAGTTTGAATCCAGATACAGTGATCAAAACTACATTGGAAATAGCAAAAATTGAGAAAAAGAAAAAATAGATACTAGTCGCTAGACGCTAGCCGATAGTCTCTAATCGTTAGATATTAGTCGGTATATTTATCACCTGAGAGAAATCTTGGGTGATTTTTTTTTGGAAAAATTTCAAAAAAAATCAAAAAAAGTCTGTTCAAAATTTTCGAAATCAGATTTTCGTAGTTTCCATGTGGATAAAATTAATATCAAAAAAGTCTTCAAAAATTTGACAAATTTTTTTTTTTTGGATATAATTAAAAAGTTAAGTATGATGATTTTATATTTTAAATATCCAAAATGAAAGAAATTCTATGAGAGAAAGAAACTTTACCACATAAAGAATCTCAAAATGTGATAATGGCAACATTAAAAAATTTTAATAGATTGGAAGAAGAAAATCATAAAATTATTGAATTGGTTGATAAAATTCAGAAGATTGATAGTGATTGAAGTATGGTATTTGATTTTTCACCATTTTATACTGATGGCCCTGTTATAAAACTTTCTGCTTGATTTATAAAAACATTGAAAGAAAATGGATCAATATTTAGTAAAGAAGATGTTGATAACTTTAGGAGTATATTTAGGTCGTTTCATAAAGTTTTAGAAGATAATGGATTAAGTTCTGTAAACGATTATAATATTGCTAATATACTTGGATTTAGTTTAGATTTACGAAAAAATGATAAAGAATATGAATCTTTTTTATCCATGAAGAGTAAACCTTCATTTCACTCTCCTGAAGATTTGTGAGACAAAACTACTTTGTTTTTGTCTAAGTAATTAATATCAAATATTTAATAAACATTTAGTCACCTGAGAGGAATCTTGGGTGATTTTTTTGGAAAAAACGAGATATTTAAATTTCGTTATTAATACAATATATATCTGTCATCTTCTCATTCATAGTAACTTTTGATTTTTAGGATATCTCATTTCCTGATACCAGATTCTTCAAATTCTTCTAATATTCATAATTCTTTCATACTTTTCCAGAAATACATTTCTCATTCATCGTTTCATCGCTGTGTAATGAATACTCGTTTACAGATTTCAGGATCTCTGACTTCTCGTATTTTACAATATTTAGCATCGATTTCTTCAATATATCATTTTTCTATTAATAATCATTTTTCTGTATTTGTGATATCTTTTACCATTACTTTGTATTCATCTTCAAATTCTCATTCTTCAATTGTTTCTAAATTTATTTCTTTGGTAGGTGACTTTTTTAGGATATTTGCTAATCTTTTTGTCCAAAGATCTAGTCCATAGTGACTTGCTGCTGACACAATAAAACAATTTTGATCAAATAAACTTTTTGTTAATTCAAAATTTAAGTTGTTTTTTGTATATTCGTTGAATATTTTGAGAAATTGTTTTTTATATTCTCATATAATTTCATCATCATTTATTAAATCATACTTATTCATTGTAAAAATAATTTTTTTGAAAAGTATGATTTCATCATCTTTTTTGGCTATGAAAACAAGTTCATCATCTCTATCTTCTAGTAATATTTCTATATCTTGATCAATTTTTTCATGTATATATTTTATAATCTCATCTAAAAGATCAGCAACTTCATGTAATCAATTGTCTAATTTTTCTAAGTCTGCAATGAAACAGAAAATCCTAGCTTTGAGTATGTGTCTCAAAAAGTCATTTCAAAGTCATTTTCATTCAGCAGCTCATTTGATAAGTCATGGAATATCAATCATATTGAAATGATATCAACCAACAATGATACTTCCTAGATTTGGAATTAGAGTAGTGAAAGGATAGTCTCAAACTTTTGCTTTTGTATTTGATATTGAATTTATTAGACTAGATTTTCATACACTAGGACTTCAAATTAAGGCTACATCTGCTAGAAGTTGTAACTCTAATGTAATGTCTTTTTTGCGAGCCGGTTCTCCAAATAATGCAAAGGTTGGAAATTGGTTTACTGCATCTTTGAAATGTATATTTCATTTTCATCATTCTCATCATTTTAATGCAATCCATTTTTCTCAATCTTTGGATAATTGTTTGATGATGTGTCATTGTAAATCTTTGATAATAGTACCAACAGGGACTACTAATGTTAGACTTTCTCAGTTTGATCAATATTGATCTTTTGTCCTTCCATCTTCTCCTGATTGAGCTTTGAATATTTTTTTAAATTTGTATGGTAAAAGCGTATTTTCATCTTTTGAAGCTTCAAAAATAATATCTCATCAATTTCAACCATCTCATCAGTTTGGTCATCCAAAGGCCATTTTGGCTTCTCTTCTTCATGAGGCTAGTCAATTTCAACCTCTACCTGATTCTATATGTATTTGTACTTCATCGTAAAATTGCATAATTTTATAGTGTTTATTTGTAAATATTATTCTTTTTTAGAATATTAAAAGTCCTTGATATTTCAAGAAAAAATAAATTAATTATTTTTAGGTGTAAATATTGTCTAAATCATTTAGTTTTTGATTTAATACTAAATCAGCTAATTCTTGTTTTAATTCTGAATTTTCCAAATTCTGTTTAAATAGTCATTTATCTATATCTTTTAATTCAGTTCAATCTTTTTTTATAGTGTTAATAACTTCTGAAAATGTATCTAAATTTATATATCTATCAACTCATTGTTTATTTTCTGCTAGTAGATTTAAAAATGTATAGTAATTTATTCATGTGCTTTTTGTCTCTTTTGTGCCTGAGAAATTTGTCTGATGGATTGGCGATTCGGTATTTAATGTTAAGTCAGTATTTCAATTTTCAGTTGTTAATTCTTTTCTGCTGGTATCATATTGATCGTTTTTATTCTGTTTATTATCTGCAAAAAGATATGATAAAATAGAATCTTTATTAACATAATCTGTGGTTCTGTTGTTTAATATGTCATTTAATTCATTTATTAAATTTCTAAATCTTAATAATTCATTTGCATTACGACAATTATTTATAGAATCTGAAATTAATTTTATTAATTTGTATTGTTCTGGAGTGTTTCATTCATTGATATTTAATTTTTCATTGCAAATTTTATTTAGTGATTCTGGATCATAATATGTTGAATAAATATTTTTGATAATATCTTGTTTTAAGATGTTTTTTTCATTAAATTCTTGAATCATTTGTCTGTTTACATCAGTATTGACTCATAAAAATCAATTAAAGCATCAAAATCGTACAGATTCCATCATTATTTTGTTTAATAATTTTCAATTATAATTTTGAAATTTGTTTGAATTAAATATATTAAAAAGAGTTTCATTTGAATTTATTTTTCTACTCATTTCATCTATTGTTGGTAGCTTTATATTTAATTTTTCTGTGATTCAATTTCATTTTCCGATAATATATCAATTTCATTGAGGATCTTTTGCTAAGAAATTATCAAATGATAATTCTCAAGTCTTTAAATTATAATATAGTCATATATGATTTTTATTTCATCCAATTGTTCAACTCATTTTTAATATTTGGGTATCTTCATTGAAATTTATATCACTGTTTATGTTTCATATTTCAAATTGTTCGGCAAAGTTTTCTCCGTTTAAATTTCATTTATCAAAAAATCTTGATATAGCATTTAGACAACATGTCATTATACATTTTCTACGTGTTATTTCAAAATTGTGTTCTCTCCTTTCTTTTCATGTTTGTTGTCTTTGTATATTTAAGTTGTCACGTTTAATTTCTCTTTCAATTTCTTTTTGTATATTTAATTTTTGTTTTTGAAGTGAATTAATGTCTACATGGTCATTTTCAGCTTTTTGTTTGTCTATTTGTAGATATTCATCAAAATATTGAATACTATCCATGAAATTTTTATCGTTTTTGTTCTTTTGTTTTATTTCTTCAAAATATTTTTTTGTATTTTCGTTTGATAATTCTATTTTTTGTGGATTGATAAAATCTTTTTTATCTTTTTGTGGCTTATATATAAAGTTTTGAATACTTTGGTTTCATTCTATAATTGCTTTTGTGTTTGTTATTGATGTTCAGTTTGTTGTTTCTATATTATTTGTTGGTGAATTCTGTTCATTATATTGTGGATGATTGTGTCTTTGTCATAATTGAATAGCTCTGAATTCTTTTATTGCGATGACTTTTGTTACAATTCAGATTCTACTTTTTAATTCAATTAATTTCATTTTTTCTTTTGGACTTAGATTCTGACTATTCTTTTCTAATGTATTTATCTTTTTAAAAGTATTTTTGATCTTTATATATTCTTCACTTGTAGGATCAAGGTTTAAGTTTTTTAATTTTGATTCGTCTTCTTGTGTTAATTCTGCATTTTCCCATCATTTGATATTTATATCGTCGTTATCAAAGTCCTTGATAATATCTAATATACTTATATTACTATCAGATAAAATTTCAGCGGATATGGTATCAGAAACTTTTCGTATATCACAATATTCTCATTTTAAAATATGTAAATAATTACATTTAATCTCTTCGTATATATAATCAAAATTTTCATCTGAGATCCCCGTTATCCCACTACATTTATTTGAAATATGCAATAAAAATGCAGTTGCTTTTCTTGATTGATTTTCTGTAGGATTTAGATCTTTTATCTCATCATCTTGTCTTAATTTAGATTCGATATTTTGAAATGTTTCTGATAGTTCGACATTTTCTTCAAAGACACTGTTGATAATTATTATTTCTTTTTCTTTTTCTTCTTCAGTATTAAAGGTATCAGTATTCATATTAACATTTCATATATGGATTTTTAAATCCTTTAATGCTGTTGCTGTATCTTCTTCAACATCATTATATTCTGGTTGTATTAAAATAATATTTGAGAGTTCTGAAATTATTTCATTCTTTGTCTTAAAATTACTAATATTCTTTGATTGATTAATGTAAGAACAAATTGTCTTAATCTCATCGTTAGTTAATTCGTTTTTTTGTCTCATAATATATTTGATAGCTTCTCTATATTCTTTTTGTTGAACTGTTGATGTAAAACCTCTTATTTTCCAAATAATACTAGTATCTGATTTTCCTTGTCGTAATTGAGGATGTCTTATTGATAATATCGCATTTTCACAGTTATTTACTCAATTTGCATATGTTTTTGCTCAACTTTCTCGTCATTTTTTTATCGCTGAAAAATATTTGTTTTGTTCATCAATAGATGAATTTAATATATATGGATTATCTTCTATTATTTTTTCATATACAGAAAAAAATTTATCTTTTTCTTGGATGGTATTAAAGTATTCTGGTAAAATAATCTTCTTGAGTTCTGAATTCTCTATTCCTGTCATTAATTAGTAAAAAGTAATAAAGATATTAATATTATACTCAAAAAAGTGAAAAATGTCAAAAAATATGGTTGATTTTTGTGTGATTTTTATTATATAATTTATTGTTATTTTTATGGGTGTGTAGCTCAGTTGGCCAGAGCAAATCCCTCTTAAGGATGAGGTCGAGGGTTCGAGCCCCTCCACGCCTAAGTCTTTGAAATCTTGCGGGTAACCGTGAGTTTTTTATTATTTGGAATGTAAAAATGAAGATTTTGAAAAAAATAGTAATAGTATTGTGTATCGTTTTTGTATTATATTTTTGATGAATAATTTTGATGAATTTATTGGCTAATAATTGATATACAAATGCAGAGAGCTCTGTGGTGGAAATCGCTGAAGAAGAAATTGAAAAATATGAATTGCCTGAAGATGTATTAAATGCACAGTGTGTCCAATTTATTTTAAATGGAATTGAAAATAGAAAGGTATTCAATGATACATTGAAAGAATATTCTGAAAAATTATGAATAGATTATTATATTGTCATATCTTCAATATTATGAGAACAGCTTAGAATTTCATGTAAATGATATCGTGGAGAACTGAAAGATATAATAGTTAGTGGTACGCCTACATTATTCCGTTCTTATGATATCTCTGTGTGAATCGCTGGCTTGAAATTGGGGACTGCAAATAAAATAAAAAAAGATGCTATAGCTTATTGATATTGAGATGAATTAAAAAATGTAGGATTGAGTGAAGAAGTGATATCTACAAATGATGCTTTGAGTGCAAAATTGGCTGTCTATTTGGTGAAAAATATAATTCATCGTTGGGAATTATCTGGATATGATATTTCTATGGATGCATGAGTTGTCTGAACATTGTATAATATGTGAAATCGTGATGATAAAGTTCCACATGATAATCCACAAATTTGATGATCAATAATTGATATAAATTGACAGAAATTTACATATTGAGAGTTGTCTTTATGAGTATATAATTATTTGACATCGTTACGTGATTCTCAATCTTCAAGTGAAGTCTCTGATGATTTGTAATATGTCTCATATTTAGTTCATTCATCTAATCAATTTTCTATCTTTGTTTTTTTGGAATCAAAATATTGTTTGAAATTTTCTGGAAATTTTGTATCTCATTCATAATTTCATTTTACAATTGTGAGGTATAATTCATCAATATATGGCATTAGTTGTCTGAATATCTCTCATCATCATAAGATTCGTATTTCTTCGGTTTGGCTTCTACTTATTATATCTTGTATTGAATATCATCAGTTGTGACTTATGACCATATTTTCTTTTGCATGTGGATATCATTCAGAATTTGGCCAATAGTTTTTTAAACTGTCGTATGTTTTTTTTCATAAAGCTACAATTTGTCATTTTGTTAACGATTTGAATCTTTTTAGATCTTCTTTTTTGTGTCGTGGAATCCTGTTTCCATCTCACATTATACCATTTTCTGAGACTGCACAAATTCATTTTAAGCTCATAGTTTTTGTATTAAATAATA
>JAZUKX010000151.1:0-8108 GCA_045643505.1 Candidatus Absconditabacterales bacterium
CACAATTTTTTTATACGAAAAAGAAAATTTATGTTAAATAAATTTTAGACAAAATGTTTTTTCATCTTGTTTGATAAGATATTAAAATATCTTAATAACGATTTTAAATTCTATTTCATATCCTTTTCATTTTTCATTATTCAAACAAGTTTATCAAAATCCGATAAATATTCTTTGTCTTGCTTGATTTTGTATCTTTCATATTCTTGTAAAGCTAATGTTTGAGCGACTTCATGCGAAATTTTTCAACTATCATTTAAAATCTCATATTCACTGAATTTCAAAAAAGCATCCATTTTTTCTTTCCAATCTTTCATCATCATTAATTTTCATTTAGCAGCTTGTATCTCTGCATAATCAAGGTACATATTCCCAATACGATTTAGATTCTCTAATTCTTTTTTGTTAAGATAATTTTTGGCTATAACAACATCACTTGGCATAATTTTTCAGTTTGGAGATTTTCTTCGATTTGTAAGTCACATCTTGTCTTTTGAACTATCGGCCCTTTCTACTATTATTTCAGCAGCAGTCTTTCATGTAATAGCAAAATGTAACTTATTCTGAACTGTCGCAAAAAATTCTTTTGTTTCTGGTGCATTTGGAGAGTAGTCAAAAGATGTAGCATAAATGTCTGTAATTTTTTGGTACATCAATCTTTCACTTGTACGTATATCCCTTATTTCTTCATAGAGTTCATCAAAATACCTAGTACTGAAACGAGAACCATATTTCATCCTATCTATATCAAGAGCATATCATTTATGAATATATGATTTTAAAATTCCCGTTGCCCAACTACGAAATTCTATTCATCTAGGAGAATTTACACGGTATCAAACAGCAATAATGGCTTCTAAAGAATACATTTTAATGGTTCTTTTTACATCTCTTCATCATTCATTTTGAACTACACAGAAATCCTGTGCAGTTGAATTTTCATCTAATTCTCAATCCGTATATATATTTTTTAAGTGAAGCCCAATGTTATTTGATCAACATCAAAATAATTCAGCCATCAATTTTTGAGAGAGCCAAATATTTTCTCATGAAAGCATTACTTCCAAGTGAATAGCTCAATCTTGTGACTGAAAAAACACAATGTGATTATCAGGAATTCCTTTCAAATTGGTCATTATATAATTTTATACTAGTAAATAATTTTTATATAATGATTCATAAGATAATGTCAAATAAATTTTGGACAAAATTATTGTTATAATTTTATGCATATACGTTCTGTATATATTTTGATTCAAAACTTAAACTTTCGTTTTCATTAAAACTTCATTCAGCAATTATCATAGTATCCGAATAGAGTTTTTTATTATTTGAGTTAAATTCATATTTTACATCAACATCTAAATTTTCTAATGCTAATATTTTCCATCAATTACATCTATAAATGTTATCTGATCATTTTTTACCAATTTGTTCAACTTCAAAAGACATTAAAAAATGATGTGCATCATTTGTAATTTTAAAGTCTTCTGACGGTGACAGGTAAAAAGTTCTCTGTGTCGTATTTATATTTTTTATATTAAATGTTTTTATTTCCAAATATTGAATATTTCAAAATCTATCAATAAATTCGATATCTGGATATCACGTTGATTTCTCCCTTCAAGACTCTGAATGTGGAGTAGATGCTTTCATTCAAAGTTTATTACAAGCTTTTTTCACATATTGTTCAATATAGTTTCATACTTCGTTTGCCCTTGTACTAACTATTCATTCTATATTAGCTGTTTCTCATGATAACTTTGCTACATTAATCAAATCTTTTAATATTTGTTGGTCTTTATAATCGTCTCTATTAAATGGGATTATTTTATGTCATGATAATGCATCTATTACTATATCTAATGGTATATTTTTTAGAGGTTGTAACATACATTTTATAATTTCTTCTAATTTTTTTGTTCTTTCATCCATTTCGATTATTTTGAAAATAAAACTATACGATTTGTATTTGTTCCTTTGTTGTTATTTGATACTCATCGAATATTTGCGGTTTTTGTAAAATCTTGGTCATTGATAACAATTCAATCACATTTGAATCAAGTATTCATTCATATCATTACAATATACTCATCTAAATTTATTGATCAGTTTTTAATTTCTCACACTTCAAAAGCTATTTTTCATCATTTTTTTAAAATTCTATAAAACTCTATGAAAACTTTTTCCATAAATTCACACCAATCATCAATTGTTTTTGATATTGTTATTTTTTTAGAAATATCTTGTACATCAATTCAATTAAACCAACATCTTAACCAGTTATCTTGGGCGTAGTCGATTACATCCATAAATGGTGGAGATGTTACTATTAATGAAACACTATTATCTTTTATTTCTGGGGTATCCCATGCGTTTTTATTCAAAAATAATCAATTTTCTCATATAATTTTTAGCATACTTATTATATCATCACTTATATCTTTTTTTAAATTTTTTGATTTTTTTAAAATAATTTTTTTTGTATCTCTGTATTCTGGTATTTGATTCAGTTTTTTGTTTATTATTTTTTGTCTTTCTTGAGAAACTGCTTGATTAGGTGGTAATGTATACACCGAAAAAAATCATTTTGAATGTCATGTTAACCTTGATGTTGCCACCATTCTAATTCGTTCATCAATATAATCTGTATTATCTCATAAGACACGTTTTTTTATATTCAAAATCTCTTTCAATGTATCATCATGATAAAACATTGATAAATCTATATCTGATATGATATTATCTTTTGTAATATCATCTAATCTTGAGGCAACAGATTCATCTGATGGAATAAAAAATCTTGAACGAGTTAGTATGTTAGTTAAGGGATTTATATCATTAACAATTACATTACGTCATAATAATCAAGATTCTATTGCTGTAGTTCATCTTCAACTAAATGGATCATATACAATATCTCATTCGTTACTTAATTGTGAGATAAAAAATCTTGGAAGTTCAGATTTAAAACACGCACGATACGAAATTTCATGCAATGAATTTCATTGCCTTTGTTTTGATGTCCAAAATTCATTGATAAATTCTGGAATTTTTTTTCAATTCAATATTATTTCTTTTATAATAGTTGGTTTTCAATCTAATGAAAAATTTTGTAATTGTATTGTTATATCCCACATTACTAATAATCATGGTGTAAAGCACCATGGAAATTCTTTAACATAAAAAAAGACACCATAATCCATGGTGCTTACGAATAACAAGACTGCTTTTAACGGCAAGAATATTATTCCCACGAACTATGATGTCGTTTGTTATTCTTATCGTTAAAAGTCAGTTGATAATATATTTAGCAGTCTATTGACAGCTATTCGTAAGCAATTACTTATTATTTAAATAACTATTTTTTTCAAGTTCAATTTTTTCAATTATTCCATAAAATAAAAAACATCTTGAAAAATAAAATTTTGTAATTATACACAAAATAATGTATTTATTATTAATAATAATATTTTGTTTACATATTCAATAAAACTAGATAAAAAAAAAGATATAAAAAATTGGCGAGACTGATGTAATCGTATATCATACTGATTTGACCGAACAAAGAATATAAATCCAGAATATTTTGATCTTATTCAAAAACTAAAAAATATTACATTAGAGGAATCATATTATATTATGGATGATTTTATTGATAAATTATATAATGAGAAAAAAAAAGAAATTGAATTGACTATCGAATATGCCAATTTGCATTTTCAAAAGTGATTCCAAAAAGCTTGTGAATGTATGGAAAAAATAACAGGGAACCCTCTGTATAGAAACGATTTTACAATTTACTTAACATCATTTCCTCGTGGACCTTACAATTATGAAGAATGATACTTGCTTATACCATTTTTTTGGGATGTTCATAAATATATTTGAATTTTTTTACATGAATTGCAACATTTTCAAATACATGCATATTATTCTGATATTTTTAAAGACATTTCTAATGAACAGTTTCATGATATAAAAGAATCAATGACTGTAATATTAAATATAGAATGTGCAGAATTTTTGGTAAAAGAGGATAAATGATATCCAAATCACAAAATATTGAGAGGAAATATTTTAAAATATCGAATAAAAAACCATAATTTTGAAAAAACTTTAAAATTTGCGAAAAAACAATTGATAAAAAATGCCTAATATTTATGCATAATAAAAGTATATAAATGTTGAACAATAAAAAATAATATAAAAATGAATGTCTTTTTTTTTGTTAAAAAATTTAACTCTTATTTCCCAAATCGCAAAAAATATTGATTTTGGGAAATGGGAAAATGTAATTTTTTTGCTAATTTGTTTTCAATAAAGAATAATGCGTGTTGATAACTAATGTAACTCTTATTTCCCAAATCGCAAAAAATATTGATTTTGGGAAATGAAAAAGTGTATTGTATTTTTATAAAGTGTAATGCGAGTTAATTATTTATATAACTTATATTTCATAAATATAAAAATTTTTTCAATTGAATATTATTACATTATCAATACAATAACCAATTGAAATTTTAGATTCTTCGCTATCGCTCAGAATGACAGAAAAAAATATTTCAATGAAAAATAATGAAATTCATCATGTTCCAGTAATGCTCCAAGAGGTCTTAAATTCGCTTCCAGTAAATCCAAAAATAGTAGTAGATTGAACTTTGTGACACTGATGACATACAAGTAATATGCTCAAACTTTTTCCTACAATCCAGAAATTGTACTGATTTGACTTAGATCCAAATATATTCCAAGAAACAAAATCAAAACTTGAACCGGAATTTGGAGATAAAATCTCTTTTCAAAATAGATCGTACACTGAAATTAAATCTGTTTTGTGAGATGAAAAAGCAGATTTTGTCTTAGTTGATTTGTGAGTAAATATGGAACATTTCAAAGATGGAAGTCGTTGATTTTCTACAAATATTGACTGAAAATTGGATATGAGATTTAATAATACAAATTGAAAATCTGCCTATGATATAGTAAATACTTATTCAATGTCAGAATTGGCAAATATTTTTGAGCTTTATGCTGAGTTTGCTCCAAAAAAATCTGAAGAAATCGCAAAAAAAATCGTAGAAGTGAGAAAAAATAAAAAAATTGAGACAACATTTGAATTAAAATATTTATTAAATGAGTTATGACTTGGTCAAAATGCTTGTGCTATCATTTTCCAAGCAATTAGAATTGAAACTAATAAGGAAATCGATAATGTAAAGATATTGTTAAATCAGATTCCACAAGTTTTGTCTGTGTGATGAAGGTGTTGAATTATTACATTTCATAGTTTAGAAGATAGACTTGTAAAACAATGATTTAAACAATTGGTAGAGACCTGAAATTTTGCATTAGTTTCCAAAAAAGCTATACAACCTACTTACCAAGAAATCCAAAAAAATAGAGCAAGTAGGAGTGCAAAATATAGAGTAATTGAAAGGATTATTTAGATATTTGTAATTTATGAAAAAATTTGCATTTATATCAACAAACTGAATAAAAAAGTGTTACAATTTCCTTTTGAATAAGAAAAAAAGTAATGAATATATTTTGGATATTATAAAAATATCTTTTATATGAATATGTATTTTGCTTTGTTTGTTTTTTTATTTTCGTAATGTATCATTAGCATCCACACAATGATATTTTTATAGACAAGCTTCAAATGAATTGACATCAGCACAATTCTTGTATGAAATTGAGAAAACGACAATAATGGAAAAAACACAAAGAAATTGGAATGATATGT
This sequence comes from Candidatus Absconditabacterales bacterium, assembly GCA_045643505.1. Lineage (GTDB taxonomy): Bacteria > Patescibacteriota > Gracilibacteria > Absconditabacterales > Absconditicoccaceae > JALOAF01. The sequence goes on from JAZUKX010000151.1 coordinate 5,750, forward strand.
ATAGTACAAACCAAACAAAAAATATAATTGATGTCCGCATGGAATATGCTCAAAATGCAAATCAAGAAGATAAAATATTGTCCTTGAATGAATAATTTATATTATAATTTTTTATTATGGAATTAATACATTTAGAGTGAGTTGATCAATTTAAATCAGAGGTTATGGATTTTGATTGAGTTGTTATTTTAGATTTTTGGGCACAATGGTGTGGTCCATGTAGGATGCTTTGACCTGTAATGGAAGAATTAGCATGAGACAATGCATGAAAAAACGTGAAAATTATAAAAGTAGATATTGAATGACAATGAAATGAACCATTAGTTGAAAAATTCCAAGTAGCATCAATTCCTGTTGTTTTTGTGATTAAAGCAGGAAATGTGATTGAACCTATCGTATGAGTGAACCCAAAAGATGTATATCAATCAAAAATCGATGAATTATTAGCATAACATATACAAAATACAATAATATAACAGAAAAACAAAATTTTTTAATTATGGACAAAAAAATCAAAAAAATTGGATTACTTACCAGTGGAGGTGATGCTCCTGGTATGAATGCTGCAATTCGTGCTGTTGTACGTGCTGCGATTGGAGAAGGTTGGACTGTAGTCGGATTTTCTCATGGATATGAAGGTATATTAAAACTTCAATATCAAATATTGGATGATTCTACAATTTCGAATATCCTCCAAAAAGGTGGGACGATATTGAAAACAGCAAGAAGTGCAAATTTTCGTCAGGAAAAGTATCAAGAAGATGCTGCGGTTATCTGTCGTCGTTTAGAATTAGACGCTTTGGTTGTGATAGGTGGTGATGGATCTTTTAAAGGAGCAGCAGCTTTAGCAAAATTTGGTATTAATGTTATTGGTATCCCCGCAACTATTGACTTAGATGTCGCATCTACGGATTATACTATTGGTATTGATACAGCATGTAATACTGCTATTAACGCTATAGACCATTTGAGAGATACTTCAGAAGCTACAGATCGTTGCTTTGTCATCAAAATAATGGGGAATAAATGTGGCTTACTTGCTTTACATGTAGCTCTTGCTAGTGGCGCAGATTATTGTCTGATACCAGAAAAACATCCTAAAGTTGATGTAGAAAATGTTGTAAAACATCTTATACATAGGAGAGAGGGTGGTAAAAATTTTCATCTTGTTATTGTTGCTGAAGGATGCTTGGACAAAAATGACAAACACTCTTTAAATGAACTTGGAGATGAAATTGCTGAGAAATCAGGTATAGAGACTCGTGTATACGATACAGGCCATATTTTACGAGGAGGCTGTCCAACATGTGTTGATCGTGTGAATTCAACAAAATTGGGTAGCTATGCAATCAGTATTCTCAAACAAGGAGTAACAAATAGTGTTGTTGCTTACCAGAATGAAAGGCTTGTAAATTATAATATAGAAGATGCTATAAATATGAAAAAGTCTTTTGATGATATTTTATACCAGTCCTTTATTAAAATGGCAAAAATTGACGAATGATGTCACAAAAAACTGTTCAATATTTGGACAGTTTTTTTTATTTACTTTTAAATAGAAAATATTATAATAAATATAACAGATTATATTTTATTTACCGAAAATGTATGCACTGAATTTATAATCCATATGACTTTTATTTCAACAAAGCAAAACAGGAGTGATACAAGGCTCGTAGTGCTTTTAAACTTGAAGAAATTCAAGAAAAATTCAAAATTATAGACAAAAATACACATACAGTATTAGATATTTGATGTGCTCCATGAAGTTGGATGCAATATACACATTCTTTACTTTTAAAAATGAATGTAAAAAATTTTTCAATTGTTTGATTTGATCTCAAAGAGAGTACAGTAAATTTACCAAATGTACATGCTTATGCTCAAGATGTCACAGATATAGAAAAAATAGAATCCATATTAAAACAAGAATGAATGGTGCCATATGACCCTGAAGTCAAAAACTCTTGAGTGGATTTTATCCAATCAGATATGGCTCCAAACACGATATGAGAAAAATCTGTAGATGCAATTCGTTCTATTTGATTGCTAGAAGAAACTCTACGAATATACAAAAAATATCTTAAACCAAGCTGAAGGTTCGCTATCAAAATCTTTATGTGACCTGGATTCGATGAATTTATAGCGGATCTTAAACAAACTTTTGGATGAAAAAATATCAAAGTATTTAAGCCAAAGGCTTGCCGTGCGATTTCAAAAGAAACGTATATTGTGAAAATTTAATGTCATCCTGAACAAAGTGAAGGATATAATTAAATACTGAATTGAAGTTTATAAATAAAATGATATAATATGAATACATATTATGTTTACATATTAACAACTAAGAATAATAAAT
>JAZUKX010000152.1:0-3160 GCA_045643505.1 Candidatus Absconditabacterales bacterium
TAAAATATTAAATTATGGAAAAAGTATACCAAATTGACATTGATGATGTCTTAAAAAGAAAACTTGGGAAAAAATACAAATGGATTCCCAAAAGTTGGATTTTCTTCCTAAAAAAGCTCATCTGTCAAGATGAGTTAAACCACTTCCTAGCCAATGAAGGTAAAGATAAAACCGGATTGGATTTTATTACTTCTGTTCTCGAAGATTTTCTACAAATCAAACTAAATGTAATTGGTCTAGAAAATTTACCTAAAAACAAAAAATGTACATTTGCTTGTAATCACCCCATGGGTTCTATCGATGGTCTTGCATTTATCAAAATTATTGGAGAAAATTATAATGGAAAAGTGAAATTGTTTTTAAACTCCTTACTATGTGAAATACCAGAAATTGCAAAATTTGCCATCCCTGTAAACAAATTTGGACGCCAAAATTTACAATTACAATATCTCATCCAAAAATCTTTTGATAGTGAAGATCAAGTGCTCATTTTCCCCGCGGGGATTTGTTCACGCAAACGAGGTCCAAAGATTCGTGATAACAAATGGAAAAAAGCTTTTGTAAAAAAAAGTTTGGAATGTAAGCGAGACATTGTACCAGTATATTTTGATGGTCAAAATTCAAAATCTTACTATAGATTAGCTCGATTTATTGAATTTTTTGGGATAAAAGCCAATATCCCCATGCTCTTCTTAGTGAGAGAAATGATGAAATGTAAGGGAAAAAGTTTTTCAATTGTAATTGGAGAACCAATTTCTTATAGGATCCTGAATCTTTTTTACAGGAAATATGGATTAGATCACCATAAATTAGCCGAAATGGTGCAAGATATTGTATATATGCTTGAAAAAAAAGTAAAAAGTTCTAAAAATGTAAAAGATAAGTCTGAGTGACCTCAGACTTTTTTTATATTTTTCATTGAAAAAATAATCAACATTTTTATTTATAGAATACTTTTAGAGGTACTATCAATTTTAAAATACAAAAATGCCTATATTAATCGTTTGATGACTTTTAATTTTATATTGAATCGCAGCTGTATTTAGTGTAAGTACATACGAATCATTTTCTTTGACACTAAAATTATGAGATCCTTCAAATTATTTCTATTTTTTGAATCACTTAAAAAATATTCTGTTTGCTGTAATAGCTGCTCTATGTGTCTATAGGATTCCTGTAAAATTTTTTCAGAAACAAAAAAATATTTGGATCGTAACTATATTAGTATTTATTTTGCAAATTCTAGTATTTATCCCATGAATTTGAGCAACATACAACTGAGCTAGGTGATGGCTAGATATCAAATGATTACCTAGTATCCAACCTTGTGAGTTCTTTAAGTTATGATATGTGCTTTTTATGGCTTGATGGCTAGTTAGGAAAAGAAAAACATTTGACAATGATAAACAAATGCTCATATCTTATATTGTGATAAATATAATATTTTTGGTAATATTCTGCTTTATCCCCGATTTTGGTAGTGCGCTAGTTATGGGGGTAACTTGAGTCATCATGGCTCTATATTCTTGAATGGATTGGAAAAAAATTGCTGTAGTGGGGGCTTGTGGAGTCTGATGTGCTATACTATTTGGAAGTTTAGCTTCTGTTTTTAGTGATAGATTTTGATATCTACAAGAAAGGATTACTTATTTTTTAGATTCTAGCAATGAAGATAGCAATCAAGGAATTTGATGGCAAAATCAACAAGCATTAGCAGCTATATGATGATGATGATTTATATGAAAATGATATGGAAAATGATTACAAAAATTTGGTTATATACCAGAGGCACAGTCTGATTTCATATTTGCAGCTTTTAGTGAGGAAGTGTGATTTATCTGAGATATGATATTGATATGATTATATTTTTATTTGATGATATATGTCATAACAAGATTAAAATATGTAAGTGATGAATACTGAAAAGTCATAGCCGTATGACTATTGTCTTTGATAATAATGCAAGCTTTAATCAACATGTTTGTAAATACAAAATTGCTACCAAACACATGACTAACATTACCATTTATTAGTCACTGATGAACAGCCCTTATGGCAAATTGTATATCTCTGATGTTAATTTATAAAATAATTGAGAATAAATAATGAAAATTTTGGTTGATAAAAATAATCTTTTAGCAATTGAAAATGAAAATTTTCCTCAAAATAAAGAATTTACCCAAATTGTAAGTGGATTCAAATTTTCAGATTTTGATAAATGAATGATTGTTTATCACAAAAAACAATTTAAAATTGTAAATCTAAAGGATTTATGAGATAAAATGTGAGTAATTATGGTATGAGAACATGATGATGAATACGATAATATGGAATTAGATATGGAAAGTATGGAAAGTGCATTAAAATTATTTGATTGATTTAATGAAGAAATTTGAAAAAAATATTTTTTCCTATACAAATATGGTGAAAATAAGATGAACGAATTAAATGATAAATTGTCAAAATTATGATCAAATATTAAATTATCCAAAGATGAAAAATGAATTACAATCCCATATTCAGATGAAGAATTAGTTTATAATCCAATTAGTTTTTTGTTTTGATTGATCCTAGTTTATGGTACATTTCAAATCAAAGATTGAGATTTAAAAGCTATTAAGACACAAGTGCCGCTATTTGGTCAATACATGGAAAAACAGGATATTATCGATGAGATTTTGGATGTACTTGCAGAAAATTGACTATTTGTAAGTAAAAATATTCAAAAAACATGAGATTGAATTATTTATGAAATAACAAGTTCTGATTATGAATTATTAGATTTTTTTGCTAAATTCTATGAACCTATTGAAAAATGATTGAAAATTAGTAAATATAGTGAAGTACAAAACATCAAACAAGATTTAATCAAATTCATTGAAACTAATCCAGAAATTCCTACATTGTGAAAAAAAGAAGTATTAGCTACAATAGAAAATTGAATAATAAAAATCTTGGTCAAATAGAGATAGGGGTGTGGTGTAATGGCAACACGACGGTCTTCGGAACCGTAACCGGGGGTTCGATCCCCTCCATCCCTGTTTTTTTTATTTCTCATTTTTCAACACAACAGGCTTCGGAATCCGTTCCCGATATCCATCGGGACGATCCACTCCTTCCCTGTTTTTTTTTATTTCTCATTTTTCAACACAACAGGCTT
>JAZUKX010000153.1:0-12793 GCA_045643505.1 Candidatus Absconditabacterales bacterium
TTTTTCTATTCATTTTGATAATGCTTGAGTATCTAATGTGATTGTATTGTCTTGTGGAACATCAGGTAAAGCAACATATTCACTAGCAGAAATTCAATTGATATTGAAACTATCTTTTCATGCTTTTATGCACATTTTTTGTGTTTGTTGGTCAACTGTGATTTCTACTTGTCCGTTATCAATTGTTTTAATTATATCAGAAAAAAACTTAGCATTTATTGTGATAGCTCACTCAACTATTGTTTGGCAAGGTAATTCTATTTCTACATATTTTTCCATATCAGTAGCTCTAACGATTAGAGTATTATCCATAGATGCTTTTAAATAAATATTTTGCAAAATTGGTAATGTAGAGTTTTTGGATACAAATCTACTACTGATATCAATGATATCATTTTATCTTGCTACATCTAAAGTAATTTTCATGAGTATAGAAAAATTAGAAATTAAATAATTTTTTTCAATTATGTAAATAATTAAAATTTTTGAAAATTCAAGAGAAATAATAAATTATTTTTTTATATATTATTTTTCACAATATTGTTTTGTCCGTTTATGATAAATTATATAGTCAATTGTGTAATTTATTTTTCTTCTATTGAATATTTTTTTACAATTGGTTTCTTTTTTTTCATTTTCATTGTTTATATAGTTTTGATAATTCCGTCTACTTTCATTTATGAGTTGTTCTAGCTCTTCTCAAGTTAATTCATAATATTTGTTTTCTAGTTTATATTCAGATATTCGTTGTTCTTCAGTAAGTGTTTTGAAACTCAAATATTGTTCTGCTAAATCACGAATATCGTCGTCTTCTTGTCAAATGTATAAATATTTTGCTCATTGAATTTCACTTGCTATTATTGTTTTGTCTCGATTTATTTGATCATTTAGTGCATGATTTATATTATAAGATGTGATAATTCATTCTTCGTTTATGAAACATAATGCTAAAAACAGCCGTGCAATGACTGAAATTGAATTTCAAATATAATTGAATTTTGTCCAAATACTGATTATGGCAAAAATTACAGCAATTACTAAACATATCATAAAAAATGATGTGTTAAATCTCAATAATGTTTGTCAAAATACTCATATGTATGTAAACATTTTGTATAGTGCAATTCATATTATACAAATTGTGAAAATTCATATAATTGTAAGTAGAATTTTTGTTGATTTATCTTTGTCTGTGAAAATTTTTGTAGCGATAAATACTCAGAAATTTATGGCTGCGACTATTGCTAATTCAAAAAATCATTTGCGAGCAAATTCAGATATTGTGTTGGCACTTTCATTTTCTGGTATAAATCAAGTAATATCTAGATAAGCTGATAATATGAAAAATAAATATGTGATAGAAAGTACTATCAAAATAATTTTGAATAATGTATTTTGTGGTTTAATGTTTGATTTTTCTATTTCATTTTTTGTTCAAATTGTATTATGATAGATGATTTTGAAAAGTAAAAATGCAATAGGTGCTGAAATTATCAAAACGAAAATATCTGTTCAAATATTTTTCAATATATTTGATAGATAGTGATTAAATACTAAACTTGAATTTGATAATAATGATAATATGATTATGAAAATTGGTATAAATATTATGATTCATGAAACTAATCCTCGATTTATTCCTTTTTTTGGCTCAAATAATCATGTCTTTTTTCAAATCATTCATATTGATTGGAAATTTATATCTTTTATTACATTCTCATCTATTTTGTCATTGGTCCTAGTTTTACATGCGACTAATATATAATAAAGATATCAGAAAATGAAAATTATATCTTGGAAAAACAAGAGTCATTTATTTGTAAATATGGAATATGATATTGAAAGTAAGATAAAGTAAATCAAAAATGGAATTTGTTTTTTATTGAATTTTCATTCTTTTTTGAGGTAAATTGTGGTGATGATTGTACTTGCAAGTCAGATAAATGTCATTGCAAATCATCATACATTTAGACAATATCTCAAAAATATGAAACATGTAATTAGTAATGTGGAAAGCATGATAATATGTCTTTTTGATATTGATTTTTCCATTTTTATTGTAAATATGGTAAAGTTTTATTTATTGTATTATAATTTTTTTTAATTGTTTTTCGATAGGAAATTAAGTTTGCATATTTTCTTGCTTTTAAATTATTTTTTCATAAATTTCAGATGAAAATATTTTTATATTTATTTTTTTTAATTTTATGGCAAAAGAACAAAACATTTCATTTGAACAGCAACTATTTAAAGCTGCAGACAAACTAAGAAAAAATATCGATGCTGCAGAATATAAAAATGTAGTATTATGACTTATATTTTTGAAATACATTTCAGATAATTTTAATGATGTTTATGAGAAATTATCAAATAAAGAATTTTCTGAATATGATGATCCAGAAGATAGAGATGAATATATAGCTAGAAACGTATTCTTCGTACCAGAACAAGCCAGATGGGGAAAACTTCAAGAGCAAGCTAAGCTTCCTACAATTGGAGTTGAATTAGATAAAGCTATGGATGTAATTGAAAAAGAAAATGAGCAGTTAAAATGAGTATTACCAAAAGTGTTTTGAAGACCTAATTTAGATCCTGTTGCTTTATGAGGATTGATCGACCTTATTTCAAATACCGCATTAATTGAGCAATCTGAAGAAAATAAAGATCTTTTTTGAAGAGTTTATGAGTACTTTTTAGGAGAATTTGCAAATGCAGAAGGTAAGAAATGAGGACAATTCTATACACCAAAATGTATCGTAAAACTAATGGTTGAAATGATAGAGCCATACAAGTGACAAGTATTTGATCCTGCATGTTGAAGTTGAGGTATGTTTGTTATGAGTGAAAAATTTATTAAAGAACATCAATGAAATTTAGAAGATATTACGATTTATGGACAAGAATCTAATCAGACGACTTGGAAATTAGCAAAAATGAATCTTGCTATTCGTAATATTAATTCTCAATTTGTTAAATGGAATACTGAATGATCATTTCTAAAAGATGCTCATCCAGATTTGAAGGCAGATTTTGTTTTAGCAAATCCTCCATTTAATCAATCTGATTGGGGACAAGAAATATTAGTAGATGATGCAAGATGGCAATATTGAGTTCCTCCTTCAGGTAATGCTAATTTTTGATGGATGCAACATATGTTATATCATCTTAAACCACACTGATGAGTTATGGCTACAGTTTTAGCAAATGGAAGTCTTAGTTCTAATACTTGATGAGAATGAGATATTAGAAAAAAATTAATTGAAGCAGATCTTGTAGATTGTATCTTGATGATGCCTAAACAATTGTTCTATAATACAGGAATTCCAGCATGTGTTTGGTTTTTACGTAGATGAAGAAATGTAAGGAATTGAGAAACTTTGTTTATTGATGCATCAGAGTTATGATTTATGAAGGATAGAGTTCATAGAGAATTTTCTGATGAAGATATAAAATTAATAGCAGATACTTATCATAATTGGAGAAAATGAGAGAATTATGAAGATATCTTGTGATATTGTAAATCAGCAAGTTTAGAGGAAATTCATAAACAAGATTATGTTCTCACTCCTTGAAGATATGTGGGAATTAAACCAGAGCCAGGAGATTGAGTTCCTTTTGAAGAAAAGATGAAAAATCTGACTTCTACTCTTTCTGAGCAAATGAATCAAGAGCAAGTTTTGAATGAAGAAATAAAAGTTCAACTATGAAAAATTTGATTTAATTTGTAATTAAAAAAATGGACACAAATTTAGCAATCTTCCAACAACAAAAGATGCGTCGTCATTGGAATGAACAACAAGAAAAATGGTATTTTTCAGTGGTAGATGTTGTTTGAGTTTTATCAGAAAGTAAAAATCCAAGAAATTATTGGAAAGTATTGAAAAATAGGCTATCAAAAGAGTGAAGTGAGGTGGTTACAAATTGTAACCAACTGAAAATGACTGCTTCAGATGGAAAGAAATATCTAACAGATGTTGCTGATGTTGAAACAATTCTCCGTTTAGTTCAATCTATTCCAAGTCCTAATGCAGAACCATTTAAACTCCGATTAGCAAAAGTTGGATATGAAAGGATGCAAGAAACTATAGATCCTGCAATGAGTATTGATAGAGCAAGAGAAAATTGGCAGAAAATGGGAAGAAGCGAGAAATGGATTCAGCAAAGGATGATGGGACAAGAAACTAGAAATAAATTGACTGATTATTGGAAAGAACATGATATCAAAGAGCAAGATGAATATGCAATATTAACTAACATTATTCATCAAGAACGAACTTGAATAACCGTAAAACAGCACAAAAAATTAAAAAATCTAAAAAGTCAGAATTTAAGAGATCATATGTCAGAGGCTGAACTTATCTTTACCGCATTGGCTGAACTTTCTACTCGTCAAATTGCAGAATCTACAAATGCGACAGGAATGAAAGAAAATAAAGTTGCAAGTAAAAAATGATGAGCAATTGCAAAACAAGCTAGAAAAAGATTAGAAAGTCAGACATGACAATCAGTAATTACATGAGAAAATTTTCTTCCAAAGAAAAAGGATAAAAAGAAATAACTTTTAATTCACAACATTAAAGTAATGGTAAAAATACCAGAATGATGGATAGAAACTACATTAAAACAATGTGTAAATACAAATGAAAAATCAATTACGAAAAATTATTTGTATGAAAAAATATTATATTTAGATACTTGATCAATAACTGAAAATAAAATTGAATGATTGCAGGAATTTTTGGTAAATAAAGCACCTAGTAGGGCTAAAAGACTAGTTAAAGATTGAGATATTATTTATTCAACTGTAAGACCTAACCAAAAACATTTTTGATTTATTAAAAATCCTCAGAAAAATCTAGTCGTATCTACTTGATTTGCAGTATTATCCCCAAAAGAAAATTCCGATTGAACATTTATTTATTATTATATTACACAAGATTATATTACTGAAAAATTACATTTAATAGCTGAACAGGCTGTTTCTACATATCCCTCAATTAAGCCAGAAAATATTGAAAATCTTCAAATCTATCTTCCTCCTCTTCCAGAGCAACAAGCAATCGCTTCAGTCCTTTCTTCTCTTGATGATAAAATCGAACTTCTAAGAGAAGAAAATCAGACTCTTGAAGAAATGGGACAAACTCTTTTCAAGGAGTGGTTTATAAGCCCCCTAGCCCCCTGAAGGGGGAATTGAACCGAAAAAAATAGTTCAGATTCGAAAAAAGAAAAGTCCCCTTTAGGGGATTTAGGGGCCGAATTGCCTGATGGTTGGAAAGAATATGAATTATCAGAACTTGTAGATACAATTAATTGATATTCTTATAAATGAGATGAACTCGTAGAAAAAAGTAATGAAGCATTAGTTACATTAAAAAGCTTTGATAGAAATTGATGATTTCAAACAAGATGATTTAAAGAATTCTCATGAACACCAAAAAAAGAACATGAAGTTTTTATATGAGATTTGGTTGTTGCACATACAGATTTAACACAAGATGCCGAAGTATTAGGAAATCCTGCATTTATAGTAAATGATTGATGATTTGAAAAATTATATATAACTATGGATTTGGTAAAGGTTGAACCAAAAAATGAAAATATATCAAAAAGTTTCCTATACTTTTTAATGAAAACTAGAGAATTCAAATGACATTGTGTTTGATATTCAAATTGAACCACTGTATTGCACCTTTCAAAAAAAGCAATTCCAGAATTTAAAATTGTATTACCAAAAGATTTATCTTGATTAAAGGAAAAATCAGTATCATTTGACCTTATAATGAGGAAGATTTCTCACAATTTCTTTCAAATAGATGAACTTACAGAAACTCGTGACCAGCTTTTACCAAAGTTGATGAGTTGAGAAGTGAGAGTGGAGTTTTAAATTATAATCAAATTGTCATGAATAAATTAAAAATTGAATTAGAAAATTGCTATTGAATAAAAAACTTAGATTATGAATTTGATTTTTCTAATTGAAGAAGTTTCTCAATTTATGCTCCAAATTGAATTATGAAAACCTCATTTACAAAAACATTAAATGATTATATACAATGAAACGAAAGTAAAGATTTAGCATTTCCTAATAGGGAAACGAAAAGAGAAATATTAGATGAAAATGGTGATAATGTTGCTCCTAATAAAATATTCGTAATAGATCCTTATGATTGAAATTTTTCATCTGAAAAAATATCATTACTATTAGTAAACTCAGATTTAAGAGCTAGATTTTCTGAAATATATGAAGAATTAGAAATAAAAGAAAATGAAATAATAAAGAAATTAAAAGAAGTATCAAAAAGTAGCGATTGTAAATGAGAAATTATATGAGCATTTTCTCCTGATGAAAATAAAAATTTTCTAGAAATACTTTTATCTCAAAAAGACCAAATATCCAGCAATATCGAAAGTTATAATTTTAAATATAATGATGTATTTGATACAAAAGGAAAAGTAAAAGAATTCTTAGGAAAATATAATAATGAAATTGATGATTATATACATAAATACAATGAAATTATAGAATCGTCAAACTTTTTTTCAGCAGAGTGAAACAAGTTTTGAACATATCAGGCAAACGAAATATGAGAAGCTATTTCAGATAATTCATTTTTTGATGCATGACACAAACTAAAATTAAAAGATACTAGGGAAGTATCATCATCCGATGAATATAAAGCTATTATAGAGTGAGAGAAAGATAGAGTCATTAATGATACGGGATTAAAAAAGATTTTTGAAAAAATTGATAAAGCAATAGATGCGAATACGGAACTTCGTTCATTTCATAAAATAATCAATAAAGACAATTCTTTACTAATAAAATTAAAAAATTACGAAGAATTTAAGAAGAAAGTTTGGTTATACTATTTTTATATAATAAAAGAAGATATCTTAAACTTGTTAGATTTATACGAGGATAAAAAAAACGAAATTAATGCAATAATAGAGGAAGCAAAATCTACAACGACATTACGGCAAGAAGCTATAGATGAATTCAACAATAGATTCATTAATATGCCTTTTATTTTATCTATAGAAAACCAAGAAGATGCTATCTTACAGTTAAAACAACCTATACTCAAATTTCATTTTAAAGATTGAGAAGACATCGTTGAAAAAGATAAAAATTCTTTATTAAAAATTTTAAGTCAATGAGAAAAAAGAGCCTTGTACTTATTAAATATAATTTTTGAGATTCAAGCCAGAAAAAAGGAGGGACAAGAAACACTATTTATATTTGATGATATTGTAGAATCTTTTGACTATAAAAATAAGTATGCCATTATAGAATATCTAAAGGATATCTCTGAAAATAATAATTTTTATCAAATTATATTAACACATAACTTTGATTTTTACAGAACAATAAATTATAGAAATATTATACCAAGGGAATGCTGTTTAATGGCTACAAAATCAAATAATTGAATTATGCTTATTAAAGCTTATTGATTACACCCTTTTACTTATTTTAAAAGAAATTTTCACAACAATCCAAAATGTTTTATTTCAATGATTCCATTTGCAAGGAATCTCGCTGAATATTGTTGAAAAACAGAACATAAAAATAAATTAACTTCCTTATTGCACATAAAAGATGACACAGAAAACATAACAATAACGGAACTGCTAGATGTATTTAATGATATAATTGAAAATCTAAATACATCTACAACTTATGACCCAAATCAAAAAGTGATAGAATTCATTCTTGATGCAGCTGAACAGATAAGCAACGAAACAGAAGAAAGATTGAATTTAGAAAATAAAATTGTTTTATCCATTGCTATTAGGTTGCTAGCTGAAATATATATGAAATGACAAATAAATGATGAAGAATTCTTTCAAACTATAGGATCAAATCAAACTAGGGAATTAATTGAGAAATATAAGGAAATATTTCCAGAAGAACAAATGCAATTAAAATTATTAGAAGATGTAAATTTGATAACACCAGAAAGTATTCATTTAAATTCATTTATGTACGAACCTATACTTGATATGTCTGAAGATTATCTAAAAAAATTATATTGAGAATTAAAAAATTTACACAATAATACCTAATCAATGCAAGAATCAAACATTGAACAACTCTTAATAGATCTCCTTATCGAGCAATGATACACCTATCACTTAGACCGTGATATTGCTCCAGGATCTGATAACGAAATGAGAACTTCTTTTGAAGAGATGATTCTTTCTCCTATTCTCAAAGATTCTCTGAAAAAACTAAATCCTGATGCAGACACTGCTCTGCTCGATGAAGCTTATCGCAAAATCACTCATTTAGAATGATCTGATATTGTCAGCAAAAATGAGAATTTCCATAAATTAATGAGAAATGGTTGTACGATAGAGAGATTTAAAGATTGAGAAACAAGATGAGAATATATCAGATTCTTTGATTTAGAAAAGATAGAAAACAACGATTTTAGAGTCGTTAATCAGTTCAAAGTAAGTGAAGATTGAAATAATAAAAGATTTGATGTAGTTATATTCATAAACTGAATACCTGTTGTCCTTTGTGAGATGAAAAATCCGTTGGATCCTGATGCAGATATGCACCATGCATTCACTCAGATTCAGAATTATCAGACAGCTATCCCATCTTTCTTTCAGTACAATGGAATCTGCATGATATCAGATTGATTAGATACCAAAGTATCTAGTTTCACTGCTCCATATTCTCGTTATCAGACATGGAAAAATCCATGAGATTTCATGAATAAATGAGATAAAAATTGAACTACATTGATAGAATGATTTTTGACTTCTGAGATATATGTCACAACAAAAAATCTTTTTGATAAAGAGACTTTATTAAATGTATTGGCAAATTATACTGTATTTGAAAACGAAGAAAAGAAAGACAAAAAAACATGACAAATTACTCAAGAGAAAATCAAAAAAGTAGCTGCTTATCATCAATATTATGCGGTGAAAAAAGCTATTTCTGCTACATTACATGCTATGAGTTCCGACCACAAAATATGAGTAATTCGGCACACTCAATGATCATGAAAATCTCTTTCTATGGTTTTCTATGTGTGACAATTAGTCACCCATCCAGAAATGAGAAATCCGACAGTACTGGTTATCACAGATAGGAATGATTTAGATGATCAACTTTATTGAACATTTGCAAACTCTCGTGGATTACTTAGACAAACTCCTCAACAAGCGACAGACCGTGAAAATTTGAAAGAATTATTGAAAGTAAAATGATGATGAATTATTTTCTCAACAATTCAAAAATTCTATCCAGAGGAATGATCTGTTTATGAAACATTATCTGAAAGAGAAAATATAGTAGTTATAGCTGATGAGGCCCATCGTAGTCAATATTGATTTAAAGCTAGAATAGTTGAGAATAAAGAATGAGATTGAGCAGAAATTAAATATTGAAATGCTAAATATTTGAGAGATGCACTTCCAAATGCTTCTTTCATCTGATTTACAGGAACACCTATTGAGAAAACAGATAGGTCTACAAGATGAGTTTTTGGTGATGAAATTGATATTTATGATATTCAACAAGCAGTACAAGATTGAGCAACAGTTCCTATTAATTATGAAAGTAGATTAATTAAAGTTTGAATTGATCAAACAATATTGGAAAATATTGAAGAAGAAATAGAGACTTTTGAATGAGCAACTGAAGAACAGAAACAAGCTGTAAAGACAAGATTAGCTCAATTAGATACTTTAGTTTGAAATCCAGAAAGGTTAAAGACTTTAGCTAAAGATATGATTGACCATTTTGAATCTAGACAGACAGTTTTCTCTGGTAAGGCTATGTTTGTATGAATGACAAGATGAATTCTTGTAAGATTATATGATGAAATAATAAAATTACGCCCTAATCGAAAAGAAACAGGGGTAGTTAAAGTAATTATGACTAGTTCAACAGATGATCCTGCTGAATTCCAGCCACATCATACATCATCACAAGATAGAAAAGATTTAGCTTTAGAATTTAAAGATCCAAAATCTAACTTTAAACTAGCTTTAGTATGTGATATGTGGTTGACAGGATTCGATGTTCCATGTCTTCATACTATGTATTTTGATAAAAAGATGCAATGAGCTGCTTTAATGCAAGCAATTGCTAGAGTAAATAGAGTTTATAAAGATAAACCTGGAGGTTTAATTGTTGATTATATTTGAATAGCTCAAGATCTAAGAAACGCTATGGCCGTTTATACTCAAAGTTGAGGTAAATGAGAAGCTGTACATGAAAAAGAACAAGCTCTTAATGAATTATTTAGCAAATATGAAGTAGTAAAATGAATTCTTCATTGATA
Source organism: Candidatus Absconditabacterales bacterium (assembly GCA_045643505.1). Lineage (GTDB taxonomy): Bacteria > Patescibacteriota > Gracilibacteria > Absconditabacterales > Absconditicoccaceae > JALOAF01. The sequence continues at coordinate 10,308 of JAZUKX010000153.1, forward strand.
TAATTGGGAATGATATTTTACTAATAATACAAAAGTAAAATTATGAGTACTTATATGAGCTATGGATTATGTATTAGAAGATGAAGATATAAAAAATAGATATTTAAACGAAGTGACAGCTCTAGGTAATTTGTTTGCATTAGTTATGCCAGACAAAAAAGCTGAAACCATAAGAGATGACTTAGCATTCTTTCAAGCTGTAAAAGCTAGAATAATGAAGATTATTCAAACAAGAAGCAGGAATTATGATTTAGAAACTACTATACAACAAGAAATAGATTCAGCTTTTTCTACAGATTGAGTAATAGATATTTTTGATGCAGCATGATTACAAAAACCTTCTGTAGATTTATTATCGGATAAATTCTTGTTGGAAGTTAAAAATATGGCTCAGAAGAATTTAGCTTTTGAATTATTAAAGAGAATTCTTAATGATGAAATTAAAGTAAGGAAGAAAACTAATGTTGCACAAGCAAAAGTTTTCTCAGACATGATGAATGATTTGTTAAAAAGATATACTAATAATCAGATAGATACATCTCAAGTTATTCAAGAGTTATGTGAAATAGCCCATGATTTGCATGTGGAAGATAATACAGCTAATGAACTATGATTAACTCCTGAAGAATATGCGTTCTATACTGTTCTTTCTCAAAATGAATCAACTAAGTTTTTGGAAGATGAAAAAATGAAGGAATTGATACATGCTATAGTTGAAAAGGTACGTAAAAATGCAACATGATTACGATTACAGAAATCTGATATACAAGCTCAATTAAGACTTGAAGTTAAGAAAATACTTATGAAATATGGTTATCCACCTGATTTAGCTAGAATGGAAGCAGATAGAGTACTTGAACAGAGTGAATTACTAGCAGAAGATATGGCTATGAATTCATAAATTTTAGAAAATTTTTGGATTAAAAATTAGTATTCTCCAAATAACTTAAATACTACTCCATTTGTGATTTTTACATTCATGTTAAAATCTTTAACATTTTTTATTGATTTTGTTAAAAATATTGTTATTATGGCAATGTTTATATTTTTTGTATACATATGACTCAATTTATAAAAGAACTTCGTATCAAAAAATGAGTAAATCAGCAAGAATTGGCTGATATGCTTTGAATTACTCGTCAGACATTTTCCAAAATGGAAATTTGACAGGTAGAACCTACACTTTGACAAGCTGTCAAACTTGCTGAATTTTTTTGAATTGAATTAGAAAAATTATTGCCTGAAGATACAGAAATTATATCATCTAATGAAATTGATCGAGAAAAATATAAACAAATTATCAAAAATTTCATAAAATATTGATCGGATAATGATTGAAAAATTACTAAAACGAAATTAGCTAAACTTTGTTATTTATTGGATTTTACTCGATATTATAATAATCTAAAACCTATTACATGATTAGAGTATAGGAGAATTCAACAATGACCAGTGCCTGATGCATATTTTCGTACGATAGAAGAACTTCGAGAAAATGAAAGTATTTCTGTAGAATCTAGATGAAAAGCTTATATGATAGAAAATATTGAAGAACCAAAAAATGATAAATTATCTCAAGATGAATTTGATCTTTTGGAAAAAATTGCAAAAAAATGGAAAAATAAAGATACTCAAGAGATTGTAAATTTTACACATAATCAATTACCATGGTTATTGTGTAAGGATAAAGAAATAATTCCATATAATTTGATAACACAAGAAGAATTTGATAATATTTATTAAAATGAATTATAAAGTTTTTATTACTGAATATGCACAAAGACATTTTATAAAATCATTCAAAAAGAAATATAAAAATATTTGGAATGAAACATTTTTTGCGATAAATAATGTTCTTTCACGTATAGATTCATTGATACAGACATCTAAAGCTGAAAAAATTCATATTTGCGATAATTGATATATTGCAAAATGTGAATTTAAAATTGTTTGATCAAATGAATCTCCTAAAACATCAGGGAATAGAATTATTGTATATGTGGATAATAAGGAAATGAGTGTTTATATATTACTTTTGTATACTAAAACTGATGTTATGTGAGGTAACGAGACAGCTTGGCGAGAAAAACAGGTAAAAGAAAATTTTAAGGATATAGTTAATTTGTTTAAATTTTAGTAATAATTTTAAGGATAATGTAATTGCCTTCTATTAAAAATGAGAAAATTTTATCTGTATTTTTGCTTCTTACAAATGGGGACATAATTGCCTACTTTTGTAAGGGAGGTGGATAACGTAGTGAACTGGTATGTTACTCCCTTTATGAAAAGGGGCTAGGGGGATTTTTTTCTGCTTATTTTAGCATTCTCCAAATAACTTGAAAACTACTCCATTTGTGATTTTTACATCTACAAAATCTCCAGGATTTAATTCTGATTTGCTAGTGATGACAATCTGTTTATTATTGTCTGTGTATCATTCGTACTCGTATAATCAATTTTCATTTTTCCCATTGTATTTGTTTATT
>JAZUKX010000154.1:0-3649 GCA_045643505.1 Candidatus Absconditabacterales bacterium
TGTTACTGAAAATGATATTCTTATTTATGAAGTTACACTACAGATACTTATACTTATCTTAATCTATTAAAATCTTCAGTATCTAATCAAACATCTTTCAATATCTTTTTTAGCAATCAGATACTAATATCTTCATTTCCATGAAAAGGTATTACAGTTGTACATCATGTATTTTTATTAAAAAAAAACTTATGACTTCAATTCGTCCTGATATGAGAAAATCATAAGTTTATTATTATTTTTTCTAATTCTTTAGGTGGTATTGGGTTGATTTTAGGCATACTCAATCTCCATAGACAAATTAAACATCTTAGTAATATCGTTTCATTCCATATCTTTCATTAAATTTACACTTCATTCTGTGACTTCAGCTAATCTATCAAATAATTCTGGTAATGTCTTTGCCTGAGTATAACATGCTGGTAATCATACAACTTCTCAAATATAATAATTATTTTCGTCTTTTTCTATATGAATTTGATATTTTCTTTTCATAATATTTTTACTGATATTATAAATATATAACCCTATTTTATAAAAAATATTATAAAATTCAACATATTTATCCCATCATCTCAGCTATTTCTGAAATTTTTATTCTTTTTTGTTCCATAGTATCTCTATCTCTGATTGTCACAGTTTCACCATCTTCACAACTTTGTTGATCTATTGTGATACAGAAAGGTGTTCAAATCTCATCTTGTCTCCTATATCTCTTTCAAATTGCTCAATTGTCATCATATTCACAAGCAAATTTTTTAGTCAAATCTTTGAAAATGTTTTTTGCAATTTCTACTTGCTTTTCATCTTTCTTTACAAGTGGCAAAATGGCAAATTTTACAGGAGCTAATTGCTTTGGAAATCTAATTACAACACGACTATCTCATCATTCTAATTCTTCTTCATCATAAAATTCCAACATACAAACCATTACTTGTCTTCCAAGTCCAAATGAAGCTTCAATACATCGAGGGATATATCTTTTTCATGTAAATGGATCAGAATATTGCATATCTTTTCCAGAAACATTTTGATGTTGAGTTAAATCAAAATTTGATCTATTGTGAATTCATTGAATTTCACCAAATCATCGTGGATATAGATATTCTACATCAGTAGCTGCTTTAGCATAGTGTGCTAATTTTTCATGATCTTTGAATCTCAAATGTTCAGGATTAATTCAAATCACATTTGTCCAGTAATTCATACAATCTTCTTTCCATTGATTATATGTATTCATTGCAGTTTCTTCGTTGTCTTCTACGAAATATTCAATTTCCATTTGTTCAAATTCCCTTGTCCTATACAAGAATTGACCTGGTGTGATTTCATTTCTAAATGCTTTTCATATTTGTGCTAATCCAAATGGAATTCTAGATCTCGTAGTATCTAATACAGCTTTGAAATCAGTAAACAAACTTTGGCAAGTTTCAGGTCTCATATAAACTTTACTTGAATCATCAGCCACAGGTCACAAATGAGTATCTAGCATTAAATTAAAATTTCTACAATCAGTCCATTCAGCTATTTTTCAAGTATCAGGATTATTTGGAATATTTTTGATTATGAAATCTCTCATTCAGTCATTTCATCGAGAATCTGGAGATGAATTTGGAAGATTGTATTTCTCTACTAATTCATCATCAGTCATTCAATCTCTATGAGCTTCAATCCAATCTTCAATCAATTTATCAGCTCTAAATCTTTGTCATGTCTGCTTATCATCAATCAAAGCATCAGAAAAAGAAGCCAAATGACCACTAGCTTTCCAAGTAGTAGGATGTGCAATTATTGCAGTATCCATGAAAACCATATCATTTCTTTCTTGTGTGAAATGCCTAGTCCAAATATCAGCAATATTTTTTTTCAATTTTGCTCAATAAGGTCAAAAATCCCAAGCATTTGCCAATCATCAATATATCTCAGAATTTGGATAAACAAATCATTTTCTTTTTGCTCGAGATACGATAGTTTCTAACGGAAATCACATAGAAATTAATAATTAATAATTAAAAAACAATAATTACTATTAAATTTTTTAATCAAAAAAACAACCATAAAAATATAAAAAAACATAAAAAAAAGCATAAAGCAATTTTTGTTGACTTTTTTATAAAAAAATATATAATACAACAATGTTGGTAGTTATTTAACATTTTTTCTTCGAGTGCGAACGACTACACTCGGAAAATATTATGCAGACACTCTGTATGATACATTGGCCCTTATCAGCCATAAATTAGTCGAAATTAATAATCTTCAAAAAACAAGTTATTATGAAGGATTTCTTAAAAAAAGGTCCTCAGGGACTTTGCAATTTAATTATTTTGATCGTACTTGCTGCTGCTACAGCAATAACGATCTATATCAACTCCACAATTGGAGTAATTGTAAGTGTAATGCTGGTTGCATATCTAGTAATCAGCTATTTTAGGAACATAAACAATCTTAATACAATTAGGATTGCAGCCATCATTGGATGGATATCGCTAGCAATTGCAGCAGCGTGGAAAATGTACCAATTGACACTGGTGGCAACCATTATAATTATTCCAATTTTTGTCCTTTTTTATAATAAAAAAAGACGCTTTACCAAATTTTTGACAGATGTCGTATCTGCCATATCACTAATGATAGTATCCATAAATTTGGTTGCAATGCCAATCAATGGATACAATATACCAATAACATATTTGGTATATATTTCAATTATTAGCCTGGCTCAGGTAATAATAGAATCAGATGGATATGAGAAAGACATCACAGAACCTGGTATTGCGTTTATTGTCAGTATTTTTCTGTGGATCGTAAAAGGTTTTACAGAAAATCCAATTATATCAGGAATCATAATTGGAGGAATCATCGCCATCGGCGCTATCTTCTTTCTCATTAGTATGATAAAAAAGCAAAATGAGAAAAGAAAAAGAATAGCCTACGAAAAAGCGTACAAAGAAGAACAAGCTGCATACGAAGAAGAAAAAAGAATTGCAGCAGAAAAAAAAGCCGAAAGGCTATACGAAGAGGCTAAATTCTTTAGAATTTTTTCCAGAGATGTTTATAAATGTTTTGATTGGGACTACTGGTTCCAACATTACAAAAGTCTAACACCTAATTCTGATGTGGCAGACATAAAGCCAAAGCTATGGAAAGAAGATTCGCAAAAAATTATATTTGCACCATCGGTTTTGGATTATTATTTTAATACAATGCCAAAGACCAGTATCAAGTACTGGAAAGACTTAGTATTAAAAAGCATTCCAACAACAAAAATCGGAGGACAAAAATTAAAAGATGCTCTATTAGAGAAATATTCTAACATAGAGTAAATTCAGACATCTACCAACAAGGACAGTGAGTTATACTTACTGTCCTTTTTTTTATAAAAAAAGACAAAAAAAATACACTTTTTTTGAAAAAAGTTTAAAACAGTAATTCTTACCTAATAAAAAAAGTGGTCAAAAATTTGCAAAATATTTTTTTCTGATTATAATATAAATGTACGAAGGTGATGAAATATGTATCTATAACAAATTTGATACGAAATATCTTAGGCGTTATAAATACAATATAATATCTCTTTGTATAAATATAGGAAGAAGGTCATAAACAGTTTCATTGATAGAATCTTTCCTATCAATAATATCAAATG
>JAZUKX010000155.1:0-3776 GCA_045643505.1 Candidatus Absconditabacterales bacterium
CATACATCTCAATACAAAAATAGAGGATTGTATGCTGTACCAGGATTGTCGGCTACGGCTTTTGCAGCACTATAAGCAAAATTATTTCTATCTCAAGCAATAAAATTATCAAAAGTAAATGCTGGATCAAATAGCACTCAAAATTCTTGTGCCAATCCATTAGTTGTCTTATTAAATTTTTTATCGTTTTCTTTTGTAATTTTTTCTGTAATATTTAATTTTTCTTTCAATACTTTGTTTAGATCTACAGTTAGTTTTCATCACTTATTAAATGGAGTATAGATCACATAATCTGTATTAAATTGATCATTGTAAACGTTTTTTACACTTGTATTGATTAGCTTTCACAAGTTTTTTTTGAGCTGAGTTTGTACAAATTCATTTGGTACTCAAATATATACTGTTTTATCTTTGTCATCAATATCTACTATTCATGTGTTTTTCATAAATGCAAAAATCTTTTTAGGATCACATTGTGTGGCTAAATTCACAATAGTTTTTTCTCGGATTCCAGATAAAAAATCGATTTTTTCATCATCATAAGAGGAAACTATATCTATAAGAGATCAATATGCTTGCATTTTTTTTATTTTACGATTTCTAAAATCACTACTTATTAATATTTACTTGGAGTCAAAATTCAATAATAATATTTTTTTTAATTCAAAAAGTTTTTTACATCTTGCAATAATTTTTTGTAATTATTGTGAGTTAGTATTCATTGTGCAGAATTAAAATCCGCCCATTTATATCAATTTAATTCTTCTTGTTGGATTGTGATATTTTTATCTTTTGTTTCTCAAACAAAAAAAGTTACTGTCTTATCTAATGTTTCTAGATCCTTTCCACGGCAAATGTATGAAATCTCAAATGTTTGATTTCATATTATTTCAATCTCTTTGATTCATACTTCTTCAAAAAGTTCTCTTTTTGCTGATTCTAGTGGTGTTTCGTTTCATTCTGGATGTCATTTGGGGAATCATCGAAATGATCCGAAATCACTCTTTTGATTTATCAACAAAAAATCTATAGATCAATCGTTGTTTTTAAAAAACGGTATAATTCAATATGAATGGTCTTTTTTCATGCTTTTTGATATGATTAAATTTATTTTTTATTTCTTAATGATTGTATTAATGCTGAGATTTGAGAATCTCTCAAAGTAATATCTGGAGTAAATCAAACTCAATCAATGTTTTTTTTGCTTTTTCAAGTATACCATTTTGCTACAGTATATTTTAGAGCGGACCCATCTTCATAGTCGACTACTGCTTGTGCTGTACCTTTACCATAAGTGTTGGTTCACAAAAATAAACTCTTTTTGACATTGTCTTTTATCGCTCACAAAAATATTTCACTGGCAGAAGCTGTTCCTCAATTTCAAAAAACTAATACTGTTTTGTTGTTTAATTTTTGACTTAAAGAATCTGCAATAATTTCTTGGTTTGTATTGGCGTATCTCATCTCTACTATCGTATCATTTGAATTTACAAAATTATTTAACATATTTACGACAATATTTAATTCCCCACCAGCATTATCTCTCAAATCAAACATCAATACTTCACATCCATTCATCAAGAAATTTCTAATACCAGCTTGAAATTGTGTCAAAGATGTATTATTAAATTGATTTATATCCATATAACAGATATTTCATCACAAAATTTCATATTCAACGTTGCTCAAAGTGATTAATTTTCTCTGTATAGTAAAACTCAAAGTTTGTTCTCATCTTTTTATTTTGATTGTTACATCAGTTCATTCTTTTCATTTAATCCGATTTGATATTTCAGTAGTAGTAGAATTTTTTGTGACATAGTGGTTGCCTATCTGTATAAATATGTCTCCAGGCAATAATCCAGCTTTCTGAGCTGGTCATCATTCTATGACATCAGAGACACCAAAAAGTCATGCTCAATCTGTTCAGATATAAGCTCAAATCCCTGTAAATTCTCATTCTAATTCTTCATAAAGTATTTGAGCTTCATCAGGAGAATAGTATTCCATAAAGTTGTCATCAATCAAATCCATACAACCACTTATGCTAGAACAATTATCAAGATTTACAGCTGTCCCATAAATAGATTCATTTTGTAATCTTGATTTTACATCATCAAAATTTGAATCCAAATTTTTTAGATTTTCTTGTAAATAAATGATCGTACTATTTATAGCAGTTTGAGCCCAGTCATCATCTATTGTGGCTCATTTTGTATATGGTATGAATATATCAGATTGAGCTTTTTGTAATTGTACAAACATATCTTGAGTGAGATATCTATCCAATGGCAACTGGCTTTTTGTATTTGGGAATATTCATAGATAGATTCATTTTTGTAGAGCTTTGTACAGACTTGAGCCTTTTTGTACATTTGTGTATTTTACATCTATATCTTGCCATTTTGTTCAGATATTTAGAGTATTATTTTGTTGTAATTTTGCATTTACTCATTCAAAATAAACAGTCAAAAAATCTTGAAAATTTAAATCTGCAGCAAAAGAAAATCAAAAGAAACACAAAAATGATAATAATATCACTAAATATTTTTTCATAATTTTATTTATAAATATAAAAAGAGTAGCCATTGTTTCTTAATAATTATTTTTGTGATATTTACAACAATATTTAAACTGAAATCTTTTGACATATTTTTCCCTTATTAATAATTTATTTTTTGTCAAATGGATTTAGTTATACTATTATAAATTTATTTGCATAAAGATTCATTTATTAAAAAAAACTCCCAAGTAATGAACTTAGGAGCTTTTGTTTGCTTAAAATTTTGAATGAAAGTAAAAAGCCATCTTACTTGGCTTATAGTCTTCAAATTCGCAATTATTAAAAATCGTTTGAATGATTTCGTTCTCTGAAATCTTTTTTAGAATTTGGCTTAACTTTCTGTATAGGGTAAGAACGATATCTTTCCCTTCTGGCCCCCAAGAGGTATGAACAATAATGCCAATGTGCGGAATGAAAGAGCACACCAATGGGTCGCTAGTCTTACGAGGGACAGTCTCAGTGATTTCTAGAGGTATCATTTCATGTGCAGGAGCTGCAATAAACAGATGGCTATCTAGTTCTTCGCTTTCACATCCATTTATGAGAACCAAATGTCTAACACCATAAAAATCATTAAAATCACTAGAATAAGTAAATTTACGATAAAATGGAAATTTATTTACCACTTTCAGTAGGTCTATGACATAACGTTCATTGCGAGATTTATAAGTAAGTTCCCTTATAGCATAAAGTTTACTCACATAGCTAGGGCAATGATTGTTTGCATCTATGATAGCTTGTATCACGTGATGGGGTACTTCGCCAGTATATCTGTCAAACGGCCCTGAAATTAGCCCATATTCATCAAGGATTTTGTTAAATAGTCCAAAAGGAATCAAAATAGTACTTTCTCCAAAATCCTCAATAACTTTTAGATAAGTGCTGAAAAACGTAAAAAATCCGTTATATACTAGTTTACCCCTTTGCTCGTTTTTAAAACCTAATTTATACTTGGCAATCAGGTCATTATAAGACAAAGCACAATATTCTGCAGATAAGCTCTTTATTCTGCTGAGAGTGTTCCCAATTATAGTGCTTTGAATGGGATTTACTGCGTTTAGAACCGGTAGTTGCACCTCAACCTCTTTAACGGTTTGCTGGATTTGATCAATAATTTTAATTTCCATAATAAATTTGTTTATTATTTGTTTGTGTTACATTATTTTATTTAAGATAATAAATATTATACATATCTTATATAAAAAGTCAATAA
>JAZUKX010000156.1:0-2002 GCA_045643505.1 Candidatus Absconditabacterales bacterium
CAATTTCACTGCAAGCTATTCAAGTCTGTCCAATCATCAATAAACGACACTCAAGCGAATGAGCCTATGCAAATGAGCTTCGTATTCTCTCAAAAATATGAAATGACCAACATTTCTTGCTGAAATTTGCGTGCTTGAAAAAAAATCGTTTTTCCCCGATTTTTTCGATTTAAAAAATCGGGCCAGGGTTTGGGGCTGGAAGCCCCATTAATAATAATTATTTCATTTTAATACTAAATTTTAGAAAATACTTTCCATATTTTTTTCGATTTTTATTTTTCCTGGGCAGAACTGCTTTTTTAATTTTTTGAAAAAATTTCAGAAAATTTTTCTATTTTATTTAACTAAATTTTCTTTATATAATTAAATCAAATATTTATCAAAAAATTCATTTCATGAAAAAACTAAAATTCTCATTTATAAATCTTGGTTGTAATAAAAATCTCGTAGATACTCAATTTCTACTTGGAAATATTTTTTCTATTGCATGAAATAATCCCAATTATGAAATAGATTATATCTGTGATCCTTATGATGATGAGGTTGAATTTGTATTTTTGAATACTTGTGGTTTTATCTCTTCGTGAAGATATGAGATGTTTGAAGAGATAGATAAACTATTAGTAGCATGAAAAAAAATTTATTTATTAGGTTGTGCTTTACAGTACTTTGAAAAAGTTATATGATCAAATGAAAATAAAATCGAATCTGAAAAACGAAAAGAAATAGAAAATAATCCAAACATTCACTTTATTTCACGGACAGATTGGAATAATATTTGAATTGAACAAATATTGACAGGATTCGACAGTAAAAGTTTTTGAGAAAGTCCAATATTCAATTGAATTAGAGCATACACAAATATTGATTATTGATTTGAATACCTAAAAATCGCTGAATGATGCAATAATCACTGTGCCTTCTGTATCATTCCAAAAATAAGGTGAAAACAAAAATCTTTACCAATTGAAGAAGTCGTAAAACAAGCTCAAGAATTAGTAGCAAATGGTGCCAAAGAAATAATTTTGATAGCACAAGATACAAATAGATACTGAATTGACTTATATGGTAAATCAATGCTTTTTGAATTATTGGAAGAACTAGAAAAAATTCCATGAGATTTCATGTACAGAATTTTGTACTTATACCCTGATATTTTAACATTGAAGCATTTGGAAAAATTAAAAAAATTAAAAAAATTTATACCATATTTTGATTTACCATTACAACACATAAATCCTGGAATTTTGAAAAGAATGTGAAGATTTTATGACAAAGAACATATTTTGAAATTATTAGATTTTATCGACAAAAATTTCAAAGAAAGATTTATCAGGACAAACATAATCGTATGATTTCCATGAGAAACTGAAAAAGAATTTAATGAACTTTGTGATTTTTTGAAAAATTATAAATTCGATAATGTAGCACTCTTTGAGTATCACGATGAAGAATTAGCCGAATCAAGCAAATTAGATTGAAAAGTAGATGAAAAAGAAATTCACAAAAGATTTGAGATATTGAATTGAATAATTGACAGTATGTCATTCTGAGTGAAATGAAATGAAACGAAGAATCTAAAACACAATAAATTAGATTCTTCGTCGCAAAGCTCCTCAGAATGACAATTAGGACAAAAAAAATGATGAAAGAATTGAAATATTTGATTCATTATGTGATTTGAATGAGATGAATCAGATCCTACGATTATTGTACGCCCACGATTACATGCCCCTGAAATAGATGAATATGATGAAATCAAACTAAAAGATATCAAATGAGTTTTCTCAGATAGCACAGAATTAGATATCTGAAGCAAAATTCAATATTAAAAAAAGGAGATCTCATACGACCTCCTCAATAGAAACCAACCGACACTTTATTGTCCGAAGCCAAAGTTTTACTAAAAACACATTCCTGACTCTAATGGTTCTCTTGACCAACGACCTAGAATAGTAGGTCACTTTCAAAAATTTTTCCTTCATTTTTTCTAAATTTATTA
>JAZUKX010000157.1:0-3924 GCA_045643505.1 Candidatus Absconditabacterales bacterium
ATGATATCCATTGTTATAAGATTGAATATTATTTAATGTATTATTATTTCAACTATTAAAATATATTCAATTTTTGCTATTATTAAAAGATTGAATATTATTTAACGTATTATTAGATGAACTATTCAAATATATTCAAAGAACATTTCAAGTATGAACTCATCCTGTTCCATTATTTTTTCCATCCACAGCAATATTATCCAATATCGTATATTGGCTATCTGATACATTAATTTGTCAAGAATAATCTGAGTTCACAGTTATACTAGTATACAATATACTTCCACTCCTACTTACTATTGCACTACAATCTGCCATATACACAGTACCAGTATTTATCACTTTTCCTGTCTCTAATACATAAATCGTATTACTAGACAAAGTTGTAGGTAAAGTATTTGTATGCACTACATCCATACCAAGCACATTACAACTATTTCACCATGTAAAGCCACTCCATCCAAGTGTATATGCTGTCTTATCATTTTGTCCACTTCAATACAAAGCACAGATAATATTATCATCTGTTGGATTTAGACTCCAAAATCCTCCACTCAAGAAATTATCATTATTCCAATTCTGATTACATGATATGCTTGTCTTTTCATCATTCTTTCCTACAAAGTGAGTCGCAAAATAATTATTTCACCAAATCTGTGTCACAAAAGAATTTGTTCACGGATTTCATTGTGAACTATAAATCCATTGTGTCTTTGTTCAAATATCTTGTCATATTACTGGTAATGTATTAAATAATGGGAACACACTAAATTTTGTAATTCAAGTATTACTTGAATATCACGTAATATAACAATAATATGGCAGATAAAATTGTCATCCTCATCATCCTCATCACGGCCATGGAGAATCTCATCATCCAACATATTGTTCTGCCAACTTTATAGTACCATTACTAGATGAACATAAACTAATATTGTCTTGATTTAACCCACTCTCATTATATAATTCTCCATTTGCACTACAAGAAATTTCTGCAGTTCATGATATACGTTTTACAAAGCTTCAAATAAAATTAGATGTATTGTAGTAGTTTGAATCATTCATATATTTCAATTGAGTTCCACTATATATTACTGGCTTTGTTTGTGTCTTTATCGATACTCAATAAGAATATCATTTTATCTGATTTTTTTTAGAAAATTCTAATAATAATTCATGTCATGTTTTATATCATCCACTAAGTTGTTTACTAGTCAACCATAAATAATTAGAAGCCCATTCAAATACATATATTCATGTTGTTCATCCTGTATTTAACAATGGATTAGTAAAATAATTCCAATTTAATTCAAATCACGTAATAGATCATCATGAAAATACATTATTTCAACTTCATAGAGATAATCAAGAATATTGAATACCTGAATTTCAAAAATTATTCGTTACATAATTTTGACCATAATAGCTATTCGTCATAGAATTCGTATAAATTCCTCCACCAACACCTCATGCATTATTATATGAAGACACATTATTAAACATTGAATTCGTTAAATTTGAAAATGCAATTCATACATAATTGTTATATACCTGTACATTATTAAATACATTATATTCTCCACTACCAATATTATTTCATGGTTTTGTCATTATAGAACGTTCATTATCATATGCATGTACATTATTAAATACATTATATGAGACATTATCTCATATACAAATTCAATAATCTTTATTATTATGTATATGTATATTATTAAACATATTGTATGTTGTATTTTCAATATATATTCATGTATTTGCCCTATATACATCAATATACGAAAACATATTATTAGATGCACCACTTACTAAATAAATACCTCCATCATATGCTGAAATCTCAATTGTATGGAATATATTATTTTTCGTTCATGATCAATATAATTTAATTCCATAATTATTATTAAGTGTTGTATTACAATAACTACTAGATGCAGTATCACATGTAACAAATTTCAAACCATGGAATGTACTATTACTGATATTTTGGAAGTCAAAATAATAATGTACAAAAGTCAAATTATCAATTATAGAAAAAGATTGACCAACTTTACCTAAAATTGATTTTAATTTTGAAAAAACATTACTTCATGATGAATAAATTGTAGGTGTATTTGATTTTCATATTACAGCAGTACATTTAGGAAGTGTCTTATCCCCTGTCCAATTACTTGAACCGCTAAGTACATATATTGTATTACCAGACAAAGTTGCAGGCAATGTAGACACATAAACCACATTCATTCCTGTTATATCACAACTAGTTCACCATATAAAACCAGACCAATACTTAGTATATGCCGTTTTATCGTTAACATTTTTTCCATACAACGCACATTTGATTGTACCTGATGTAGGGTTTGAATTCCAAAAGATACTATCAATAAATTTATCATTATCCCAATTATCACAATAAGATTTAACACTTGGACCATCCACATCTATATCATCAATATATCCATGATAATCCTCTATTATATTTCATCATTTAGTAAATTCTATAGAATCAGACCAATCTCCAATCACACCAACATCAGATTGTGCTCTAATTTTCACAGAATATATACCATCATCAAGTTCTATATTACTAGTCATAGAGGTCACATTTACTGCTCATTTTTCCATAATAGATCATCAATTGTTACCGATACTCTTTACTCAAGATCGTACTACATTTGAATGATATCCACTATCATAAATATATATTTCATATCCTGAAATATTTGCACAGCCATCTCCAAATAGTGAGCTATTAGACCAAGAAATTGTAATATTATTTCATGATAAAACTATCCCACTTATTACTGGAGCTGATGGAATTCTATTATCTATCCCACTAATCACACTTGAACCACTTATTATTTCATTTCATTTTTCATCCTCTGCCTTAAAACAAATACACTTTCAATTAAGTAATGTTCAAGTTAAATCTATAATATTTCATGTAAGTATATTTTGATAATTTCAAGAGATATAACTTTTATTCCAATTTGTGATACTATCACAATCACAATCTCCTTTTCCATCAAGTCAAGTTCACAAGACAAAAACATTTCACAAACCAATTCATGTATCGATTGCTATTGCCTGAATTGTCTTTCAAGTTGCACAACCATTACTTGGACCATTTATATTAATAGTTGGAGGCGTAAAATCTTCTTCCAATATTATTTTTTGTTGAAAATGAGTAGCAAAATTTCCACTATCATTAAAAATTTGACCTATAATAATTTTTTCTCAAGAACCATTATTTAGATTTATTCAAGTTGAATTTCATGTGTATTCTCACACTATTTCAGAAGACACATCTCAAAATACGGAATATTTTGTGGCAATTGATTGATCATCAAAAAATTGTACAGAGATTCATGTCACAAAAGTATTACCTGAAAGAGTTGAATTTCATTCTAATTTTTGTACATCAGATCAGATAAAATATCATTCTCTATTTTTTCATTCCTTAATTATTTCCCAATCATCACTCACTTCAAAAATAGCATTTTTTTGTGTAAGAATTCCACTTCAATATGAAATATTTCAATAAAAATCTGGTGGATTAACATTGTTATTATATCATGTTATTATCTTAGAAACATTTCAATCATTATTCCATTTATGTAAAAAATCATTTCAATTAAGGCCATACAAAGGATTTGCAATATAATCCCAATTTATATCGATATCTGCTTCAATACTTTCAAAATCATCTTTTTCTTTTCATCCACTTGTTATATGAATTTTATGTTCAGTGGTCATAAATACGGTAATGTTTATATCATCATAATCAATATCTCTATTTTGTTCATTATTGTAAGAATAAACATCATACAAATAACTATTATTTACTAATTTTAATCAAATTTTTTCATTATTATATATCATAGAATTATTTAATACAAAACCATTTCCTTCTCATTCACA
>JAZUKX010000158.1:0-8743 GCA_045643505.1 Candidatus Absconditabacterales bacterium
TATTGATAAAATTAATAACAACGAAATATTACAGAACCTTAAAAATCTATATATATACAATAATAATATAGAAGACATTTCTCCTCTATGATATTTACCAAATTTAACAGAATTAAATGCGTCGCACAATAAAATCACAGATATTTCTTATTTATCTACGCTAAAAGGATTAGCATATATCGATTTATCAAATAATTATATAACTGGTAATTATATAACTGGCATTTTAAATTTACGAAAATCAGAAAACAGCGAAGGAAACAGCGACAAAACATACACGTTAAATTTAAAAAATAATAATATCTGAACAATATCATGAATATCTCAATATATATATAACACAAAGACTACAATAAATCTAGACAACAATTGTATTGATACTGAGGATGACGCTAATGAAATTAATTCTCTCAGTGGACTACTCCACAACAATTTCACATACGACAATCAACGTATCTGTAGCGATTGGACAGGAAACGATGTCTCTGTAGTATTCAGTTGATTATCACATAATAATTGTAATCAAGATACGGGATATTACTGTGTTTTGACTTGAAATTATTCTTGAAATGTTACAGATTGTAATAAAGAATATCAAAGTTGAACGTCTATTGATTTTACAGTAGAAACTGGAAGTACTTGAGAATGGACAATATTCTATTATTTTATGGATGGTGAAAATATTTGTGGTAGTGGTTCATACTTAGTACAAATAGATAAACAAGAACCTATTTGTGAAATTTTCCAAACAAGAGACTATGACTGAAGTGGTAATGGATGGATAATATCTTGAAATGAAAAAATATATAGACCTATCAAATCTTCTGATATTACTCTAACCATATCTTGAAACGATACAAATAGGTGAATTTGAGAGATTCAGACACACTGATATCGATGGTGACATCCTTATCTTGACAGCGACAACAATTGGATATCAAATAATTGGACAACAAACACAACATGAATCAGCAGTAATTGAACATATACATGATATGTCAAAGATAAATTGTGAAACATCAATAAAACTGGTTGTACTATAACTATCAACAATATTGATGATGAGCCACCTACTAGTTCAGCAATTTGTAATACTAATATTTGTTTTTCTTGATCAATAAATGTCTCATGTAATGAATCGGAGCATGAAATTTGAAGTGGATTCGATTGAAGTTATATGATATATACGACATGAAATGAAAACACATTAAATTGTAAAACATCTCAAAGACGAGGGTCATGAATTGACAATATATTCACAAGTACAACTTATTTAAAGATAGCTGTGTGTGATGAAGCTGGAAATATGCATACTGGTGACTACACATATACTCGTAATCGTGCTCCTATAACTACAATTTCTTGATACAACACAGAATCTGGTTTTAATAATATTTGGACCTGAAATGATATAACTATAAATTTCCGTGTAGATGAATATGATAATGATGTTTGTAAGACTTGATGAACTTCTACTACTTATTATTGTACGTACAATTCTTGAGAAAATGAATGTGACACTATGAATACAGGTACTAGCACTACTATTGCATGCGATACTTGAAATGTTTGTCAAAAAATTATAAAATATTATTCTAAAAATGCATCTTGATTTGAAGAAAACGTAAAGACGTGAATAATATGGATAGATAAACAAGCACCTTCTTGTAATATCACAACAAATCCAGACTCATGAGAATATACATCATGAAATGTTGTTCTGATTGCAAATGCAGATGATTGAACTGGAATTGGTGGTATTTCTTATAATTGGACTTGAGAAGATTTTTCAATAGAAAGTTGATTTACAGTATCTGAAAATTCTGGATATACTGTGCATGTAAAAGATAGTCTATGAAATGAAACTTGATGTAGCATAACAGTATCAAATATAGATAGAGATAGACCTACAATATCTATTGAACCTGCTAGCGGAAATGATATCGCAAAAAGATCTCGAGATATCACAATTACTGTGAATGATAGCTGAAATGCTGGTCTATCATGATCTCAAGTCGCAAAATATTACTGGTCAGATGAAGAAAATTGTAGTAATGATAATAATCAATATACTTGAATGTTAGAATTCAACAACAATTCATGAGCATCTACAATAAGTGGTGATATCAGCGGATGAAATTCTAATTGATATAAATATTTATGTATTACTTGATGAATTACTGATCGTGCTGGAAATTCATCTGAATCAATAAGTGGATGATCATATCTATTTGATAATACTTGACCTACAGGTACTATCCAAATTTCTTACAACTGAAATATAAATTATGCGAGTTGAACTACGTTTACATTATCTTTAACATGACAAGATGAATATTCAACAGTATCATGAATGAGGTTCTCTTGTAATTGAGACAATCGATCAGATATCGAATCGTTTTCATGAACAAAGGCATTTAATTTATCCGATTACACAAGTGCTGGATGTAATACTTGAGAATGAAAAAAAACTATATACGTACAGTATATCGATAGCTTATGAAATACTTGAGAGTCTGTAAGCTGATCTATCATTGTAGATACTACAGCTCCTCAATGTACGATAACACAAGCTGCATGTACCAGCTGAGATTTATTGATTACATTGACATGAAACGAAAATCTTCAAGCACCTGAATGATGGAGTTGAGATACCAATAAAACCTTTTTCACAAAATATGTAACTTGAAATCAAGAATTGTCTGTTCAAATATTTGATATTGCTTGAAATAGCTCATCATGTACATGAAATATAACAAATTATGATACAGTTTGAGCAGAAATTCAAACATGAAGTTATGAAGCCTATGAATGTTCTGACTTAGAGATATCTGTCACATGAACAAATGTATGATGTTCATCTTGAGAATTAGAATATTTTTTTGGATCAACATATCAAACATCACACACACACTCAATAACTTGAGATTTAATTTGATCTGTAGGAATTCTATGATGAGATCGTACAACATGATTTAATGTAAAAGTAAAAGATAACCTATGAAATATCAGTGAGACAACGATTTCTATAGAGATAAAGGACTCACTTATTGAAATAACATCATGAACATTAAATTATGGACAAAAAGTAAATTGAAATAAATTGTTGTATCATGATTTAATATCTGAAATGTGAGTAAATGATTGAAATTGTGGAAAAAATACAGTATCAAAGACATGATACATCGATTGTACGACATGAACTGCTGTATGGAGTTGAAATTGAATTGAAGTAGTGCCTCCTGTACAAACAGAATGAACGGGCTCATGTACAGTGACTTTTACTGATGACGAATGAAATAATGCAACTTGAATAGTATTTTATGAATTTAATACAATCAAGCCTAATCCTGCTAATTGTACCCCAAATGCTTGTTTTACTGGTAATTATCCTGTGTCTTGTACTTCAGAAAGTTGAACAAAAATTGTATACACAATAAACAATGAGGACCCTACTTGTGATTCTAGCGAACGAACTGGCTGAAATTTCAATTCCACTACAACATTGAAAGTTGCTACTTGTAATGATGTAAATAATATTAGTGACATAAGTACTTATACATATATACAAAATACAAACGATCCAAGCACAACTCTTCAATGATTACCTACATGATGGACTTGAAACGATATAACTTTGAATGTAAATATTACAGATAGTTGTGATAATATAAATAATAAATTTTATTATTGTATTGATGAAAACAATTCTTGTACACCAAGTTCGACTGATGGAACGTGAATTGAAGTAACCTGTAATACTTGAATTTGTGAAAAATATATAAGATATTATGCAGAAGATGGTGCTTGAAACAAAGAAAGCACAAAATCATGATTAATACAAATTGATAAAATCCCTTTGACATGTGAGATTACTGGTAGTCAAATCTGTACAAATAGTTGAGTATCATTAACTTTAAGCACATCAAAACAAATAAACGGAATCTCAGATTGGGAAAAGAAAAATGATACAAGATATACACAAACGATATATCAAAATTGAACTATTTCAGCTACTGTTGTTGATTCTCATTTAGGAACATCTAAAACGTGTACGGCCACAGTAAGTAATATTGATAAAACGGCTCCTATTATACAAACTGAAACGTTATATACATGACTTGAGTGTGAAAATATAGAAATATCTCCAAATATAACAGACACTTGAGGATGTAATGAATGACAATTTATTTATAAACGAAACAATGAAGGATGAACTGGAATTTATACTTATTCTTGAAATAATGATAACAATTTTGCTATAAATACATGACTATTCTCAGTACAAGATAGTGCATGAAACTTAAGTACAAGGACAATAAGTTATCAATGGATCGATGTACCTATTACATGACAAGATTTTGAAATCGATAATGTATGAACTTGAAAAAGGATCTCTTGGTCATGGAAATCAAATGCTAGTGCTTGATCTTGTGAAAATATTTCAGCACAAATAACTCGTTCTTGAGATCTATGACAAGCAACGATAAGTTGATGATATTTCACATATAATGCAAATATTGGCGCTGTATGACAAGATTGGTACAAATTAAGCATCACAGACTGAGATAGTGACAAAGATATTTTTGTTACTTTGAAATGAATTGACAATGAGCAACCATATATTTTAGAATTTACTGGATGATTTGGTGATGTTTGTACTACAAGCGAGCAGACTACAATCAACATAACGTTCAATGAAGCTGTCACATGAGTAAGTATACTCACTTTAACGTGAGAAAATATTAAAATAATAAATTTCACATGAGAATTGAATAAATATTCTCGAACAGTTTGATTATCTTGAGATGGAACTGGAAAAGTTTGGTTAAATACATGAATAATTACCGATTTATGAAGAAATTCATTATCATGATGAGATGATATTCTCATATTATGATATTATGATAACATATGACCTACGGCACCAACATTGATAGATCCTGGAAATAATAGTACACTAGATTCAACACATTTTTCTCTTGAATGGGAACCAAGTGAAACTTCTTGATGTGCTAATATTTCTCAATATGAGATAGAAGTTTGTACTGATTCTAATATGTCTAGTGGATGTACGACATATATTTCAGATACAACTGGGAAAGCAATAACAAAAGATAATAGTGAATACTATTGGAGAGTATTTGCAGTAGATACAAATTGAATCAGAAGCGATACTTGAGAAACACATAAGTTTACAGTAAATTCTACAGAGTTAGCGTGTCATATAACTGAAAGTTCTGTTTGTTCTTCTGGAAATATAATTTTAGAATTAAATTTAAATAGAACTTGAGAAATAATAAATTCATGATGAATTACATGGAATAAGGTATCTGATACAAAATATACTTGAGAGATAGCAAATAATATGACAATTAGTGGAGTTATTGCAAAAGACAATGATACAGATACAGGGACTATATGTGATGAACTTATTGTAACAAAATATGATAGTACGGCACCAATTACTACTCTATCTTGATACACTAGTGAATGGTCTGCGAAAGATATAAATATCGACTTTGTTACTGTAGATACATGATGTTGAAACAGTGATATAACCACAAAATATTGTACATGAGATAACTGTACTCCTGATAAAACTTGATCAAGTACAATTATTGAATGTAATGAATGAGCTATTTGTGAAACTATATTAAGATATCAATCAATAGATAGTGCTTGAAATGAAGAATATATAAAAGGAGTAACTATTCAAATAGACAAACAAGCACCTTCTTGTAATATTACAAAATCCACTGACAAAGTAACAAATGAAGTAATAGTATTATCAGTGACATGAACAGATGGAACTTGAGCTTGATTAGACATATTGCCATACCAATGGTCTGGTGAAAATTGGGCTAATCTAACATCATCTATTATCACACAAAATTGAGTGTATACTGTTTATGTACGTGACCGTGTTTGAAATACTTGAACTTGTACTTGAGATGTAAGCAATATTGATCGTGAGCCACCTGAAGCTGCAAATTGTGATGAAAGTGCTTGTTTCTCATGAGATAAAATAATTTCATGTCAAGAAAACGAACCTGAAACCTGAAATTATATTGTTTACAAAACGGGGTGAACAAATCCAACTTGTAGTTCTACACGTCTAACTAATAATAGTATAACAATATCTAACAACACTACATTAAAAGTTGCCGTTTGTGATGTTGCATGAAACATTAGTAACCAAATAAATACTTATCAATACCTATTGGACAACGATGAACCAACAACAGCCATCTCCAACATTCCAGAATGATGGACGGGAAGTAATGTTAATATTTCTTTAACGGCTAGTGATCAATGATGTGATTGAGATATTAATACATATTATTGTATATATGAATCTTGAAGTAATTGTCTTTGATTTACAACATGAACAAATTTTACAGTTACGTGTACTGAATGACAAACCTGTCAAAAGATTATTAAATATTATTCAGTAGACAATCTTGGAAACCAAGAACAAACAAAAACAAGTATTATAAAAATAGATAAACAAGCTCCTTCTTGTAATTTAGCATTAGATAACGAATGATATACAAGTGGTTCTGTTAATATTACTCTTACTTCTGAGGATATTTGAATATGATGAATTCAAACAAGCTGGACAGAAAGCAATACACGATGAAACACATCACAAATTTCTGTATCTAAGAATTGAACTTATACTGCATTTGTAAAAGATAACTTATGAAATCAAACTAGATGTTCTATAACTGTATCCAATATCAACAATACCCCTCCTGTAGCTCCTACATGTACATCAAATTCTTGTTTTGCATCAAGCAAGGATATACAATGTAACAAGAATGATGAAAATACTTGAAGCTATATTGTATATACGACAGATAGACAAGATCCTAAATGTGGTAATTCTACGCATTGGAATAGCGATTTGTCTATAACTGGCGATACTATATTAAAAGTCGCAACTTGTAACACAGTTTGAAATATGAGTAGTATTAATACTTACAGATATACCTGAGATAAACAGCCACCAGAGACTACGATAAGTGGAGTGCCAAACGATTGGACATGAAATGATGTAACAATATGATTTTCTACGAATAGTAATGGATGTAATAGTAGAAATACTACATATTATTGCATATATGATAGTGGAAGTAATGAATGTACACCGACAACAAAATGAACAAACGTAAGTGTAACGTGTACGACATGAACAGAGTGTATAAAAACGATAAGATATTATAGCAAAGATGGTCTATGAAATAATGAAAACATAAAATCTGCAACAGTAAAAATCAATAAAAAGATACTATCGTGTGAATTAAATTATAATGATGTATGTACTAATACATGAATCTTGGTCACATTAACTACAAATGAATGAATTAGCACACCAACTTGATGGACTAAAGGTAATGGTAATACTTATTCTAAAATCATAACTCAAAATTGAGATATTTCAGCTACAATTGATTGATCTCTCTGACGTAAATACACGTGTAGTACAACTATCTCAAATTACGATAACACAGTACCAAATATCCAATCTCAAAATGAATATACAGCACATGAATGCCATAATATTTCTATTGTAATAACATGAACGGATACTTTATGTGGTAGTGGTAAGCTTACATATTCCCGGGATTGAATAGAATGAGCTAGGACATTGACCAAGACTTGGAATTCATCTATGAAGGTCAATGAATCTAAAACAATTGAATTAAAAGTAGAAGATGGCGTTTGAAATCAAACTACAACAGAGATAAAATATAAATGGATTGATGATGGTGTCACTTTAGAAACATGAAATATTAAGCTCAAAAGATATATGCCTGAATGAGATACATATTCAACCACAGCTAATGATTTAATTACAGTATTTGGGGCTAAAGAATGAGACTGTGGAACCTGAGACATACACGTAGAATCTTGAGCTTGTGATTGAGCTTCTTATACTATTAGTGGCTCTGAGATTATAATAACTTCTATATGAACTGGTAAAGGAATGTGAAAATGTGAAATAAAATTCATAGATAATGAATGAAGCTTTGCCACATGATTATTATCATTTTCAAAAGTGGAAGAAAAATTAAATTGTCTATCATGATGGGATAACAAGAAATTTTTGGACAATTCATTCTGGAGTAGTTATAGTGGAAATAATGAATTATGACATGAACAACTTATTTGTGCTATTTTTGGTAGTGAAAAATGAGATAAGACAGCATATAATCAATGATGGTTAGCTGAAACTGGATCTGATATTTGCAGTCCTGTAGATATAAATGTAGTTGAAAGTCAGACATTACCTTCAACTTTGGAGGATAATACAATTTATGTACTCAATACAAATAGTATAACAATGTCTGGAACTACAACACTCAAAAATTGTACTGCAATTGTAAGTAAAACGAATACTACTCTACATAGCAATAATAAAATCACGTCTGGAAGTCTAATTTATATAAATTGAAGTAATGTCGTAGTTGAAAATATAAATATTGATGGTTACCATGATGGAAATCATTCTCATCATGAGATGAATGAGCGATGACTTTCAACCAATACTAATGTTAAAAACATTACAATAAATAATACAAAAATATACAATAACAATTGAATTTGATTAAATATACAAAGTGGACATAATCATGTAATGATTAATAATATTATGTCTTATAATAATAAATGACATGGTATTTATATTGATAATTGATCTTATGACTCGATTAATAATGTATTATCATTTAACAAT
>JAZUKX010000159.1:0-12978 GCA_045643505.1 Candidatus Absconditabacterales bacterium
TGAAATACATTAAGATTTTCTTTATTTCTTTCCATTATCTTTCTTTATTATGAAAATAAATTTATAACAACATACTATATATTTTCTTCTGTATGTCAATAGTTTTTTTAAAGATTTACTTTAAATGCTTTCCTTTTACAAACTGGCTTATCAAAATGTTAGAACAAAAATAATACAAATTTTCTCAAATTTTATAAAAAAGCCACTAAATTTTCATTAGTAGCTTTCTAAAAAAAATAATTTATTTTATTTCGCTTTTAAAGCACGAATTTTGTAATTCAAATCTTCTAATTCTTGCTGTAATATACGAATTTTTTCTTTTTTCTTCTCCAATAATTCCATAGGACATGATGCATAAGCAGAAGTCAATAATCATTTTAGATGCTCCAGATAATCCTTCTTTTCATTATATTCATCAATCAATTTATTCAAAATATCTTTTTCTGTGAGACAAACTTTCGCAGATTTTTTTAATCCTAAATTTATATTAATTACATTTCATGTAACATAATTATCTGGAATTTCTGCATTTGATCAAATATACTCTATCTCTCATACATTAAATAGGGCATTGAGTAATGGATTATTTTCTTGTACAAAATCTAGGAAATCTGTATTTGCTTGTATGATTAAATCAGAGTTTTCATGCTGAGCAATTTCTTGCATTTTTTTTATTTCATTAAATTTATCAATAATATCCATAAATATATTTACTTTGTAGTTCCTTTCATTTAATTCAATTGCTCATAAATCAAATAATTTACATCCCGTCCAATCAAAATTGAAATATTCATTGATGCTTGATACAAAATTTGGGACATATGGCTCTATTAATTTATTAAATATAGCAAAAGCAAGTAATGTTATGTTTCAAGTATTATCGCTAAATGAGATTTTACTAGCTTGCAAATATTTTTCACAAATCACATTTTTATATAATTTAAATATGTTTTTTCATAAAACTAAATAATTTTGATCCTTTAAATGATATTGTAAGTCATCCAAAAAAGATTTCATATTATGCAAAATCCAATTATCACAGTCTGAAATGTTTTTGCTTATATTATGTAGTAAATTAATTATTTTTATAGGATTGTCATTTTGAATGTATTTTGTATATATATATCTATTTGCATTCCATATCTTATTTAGCAAAATATTGTAATCTCTAACAGCATAAGTATCAAATACAATTGCCCCTGTTTCTTTAAAAATTTCCCCAAAGAGTAATGTCAATCTCATAATATCTGGACCATAGGCATTTAGATTTTCATAAAAATCTTGAGTTAAATATTTTGAATTAAAGTTTGTGATTTTATTTCACTTAAAATCTACTATATTTGTATGGAATTTAATATTATTAAATAATATCGTCCTACCATAATCTAGGCCAAATAATAAAGTATTAATCAATAAATCAATATCATCAAATGATGTTATAATATTTGTGTTTAATGCAGTGATTTCATTATATGGACCATCATTAAATTTTAATTGATTTTTGTAAGCAAATCATACAGAATCCAAAAATGCTTTGTTGAAACAGTCATTTGTCTGTAAATATAAAGTTTGTTTTGAGCCAAATATTTCAGCAAAATCAATAGAGAATTTATCTTCTTCTAATTTTATTCCAAAAGAATTTTGTAATGCATCAAATAAATCATCAATGTTTTCAAAATCTTTTTCAAATTTTGCTATCAAAGATTTTATGCTTTTTAATCAACTTTTGTATACATTATCGATATCAGCTTTTCATTCATAGATTTCCAGATACTTTTGTATTTTGGTGGTTTCTCACAAAAAATCTCTAGCGTATAATACATCTATCAATTCTTCTACAGTAAATTGTGTAGTTAATTTACAATCAGCAATTAAATTAAAAATAATCAAAGTGAGAATTAAATTTTTTTTGCTTTTTTGAGTGGTATAATTTTCACTAATAATATTATCACTGATAGCAAACGAATTTCATTCATCATCATAACAAACAGGGATTAATAATCATTTACTGGATTTATTTGAGATGTTTATTTGATTTTTATTATCCAAAAAGTCCAAAATTGTATCTTTCTTTTCTACAGGATATATTGAAATTACATCTTCTTCTATCAATTGATGTAAATAATCCAGAGAATAATCATAAGATATACACCATTGAGCTAATGTCAATGGATATAATATTTCTCAAGTATAACTATTTATGTATTCATATCCAGGAACTGTTCTAGTAGATGTCAAATTTCATATATCATCAATATATTTTTCTATGTTTTCTGAAAAGTCAGCCAAAGATTTTCATGCAAACATACCAGCATTTTCTGAAAATGTTCAATCAGTATTGATAGCATATACATTTATTGGTAGATTATGTCTTTCTGCTATTTTCAAAGACCAAGCATCATGTCCAGGAGTTATCCTTTGTACGCCTGTTCCTTTAAAGGCATCAACATCATCATCTCAAATGATTGGAATGCACTTGTTTATAATTGGAATAATTACGTTTTGTCAAATTATTTTCTTATATCTTTTGTCTGTCGGATTTACAGCTAATGCTACATCTCCAAAAATAGTGGACAAATCTGTTGTCACAACTGATATTGCAACTCATTTTGATTCTATAAAATATTTTAATGTATATTCAGTAATGTCTTTTTCATTTTTTATCACATTAAACATTGGCATGTTTGTCTGAAAATCATTGCTTCGTAATGTGGTTTCGTTTTTCACAAAAACTTTTTTTTCATATATGTTTGCAAAAGCATCTCTCAAATATCAATTAAATTCTTCAGTACCTATCTGAGTAGTATTTGTATTTATATAATTTAGTCATATTTTGTCCAAAAAATTTTGATTGTTCTTTATGCTTTTTGCAGTTCACGTAAGTTTTTTTCATTTGCTGAGATTAGAATAATATTGAGAAGATAGTCAGAATCATAAATCCAAAGAATAATCTTCTCACAATATTTTTCATCGTCTAGCAGATAAATCTTTGTAATAATTAGAAAATATCACTCATGGATTTATTTTTTGATCCATAGGAATGAATGGCGATGAGATTGCTTTTCAATTTTGATTTTGTTTTGATTTTATTGATTTTTTGTAATCATATTTTTTTGGAAATTTATCCATTTATCATAGTTAACAATTAAAAATTAATAATTAATAATATATTTTATAATTTTCGTATCATTATCAATTATTCATTATTCATTTTTAATCCTATTCTACTGTCCTATATAATCTATAGATGCAATAAACAAATCAAGTAATTACCAATATCAATATAATATTTTCAAATGGTCATACTTTCACTTTTTCCACATCTTCTATCATTACATTTGAACCATCTGCACAAGTCGCTTGTACTTGATAATATGCATATTGATCTGTCTCGGCATCAGCATTGAAATAATACTCAAATCTAGTACCTGTAGTCTCTCATACCATAGTTTTGCTACTCATATCTTTCCAATCAGATCTATATACTTGGTATGATACAGCATTTTCTACAGGATCTCGAATTAAATAATATTTGTCTCCGATTTTTTCAGATTTTATTGTAATTCATTGGATGATACAAGAAGCATAAACATCTTCTGGATTGTACTCAAATACTTCAGATGGTGTTCATGAGTTGTGAGAATCATTATCCATCGGTATTATCTGGAAATAATATTTTGTATTTGTCTGTAAATTTTCAACCAAAACTCAAGTAGAAGATACTATGACACTTTTTTGTAGATTGTCTTTTTGAGTTCAATATAATATATTGTATTTAGGTGAATTTCATAATTGATCCCAAGTAATTATGATCGATGTCCCATCAACTCATGTAGAAGTAAATTTTACATTATATACTCAGATGTTTTCCTGTACAAAAATGCTAGCAATATTTGAGTATGATTTACTAGTTCAATTTAAGACTAAAGAGAGAGACGCTTCAAATATTCAAGCATCCATTATAGTTATGTCTTTTGAAAATTTTCAAGCAGATATCCTATCCATAGGATAAGAACTTCAATTGTCCAAAAGTAATTCAGCAGAAGATACTCA
Source organism: Candidatus Absconditabacterales bacterium (assembly GCA_045643505.1). Taxonomy (GTDB): domain Bacteria; phylum Patescibacteriota; class Gracilibacteria; order Absconditabacterales; family Absconditicoccaceae; genus JALOAF01. The sequence goes on from JAZUKX010000159.1 coordinate 4,054, forward strand.
CTCAGTCGTAGTTATTTCTACAGAAAATTTTTCTCATTGTTTTACAGAGCTACTTGGATATATACTGATAGAATTAAATACACCATCTGAAATTGGCTCATATTCTACAGAAATTATCTCAGATTGTCACAAAACTAGCCCTTTTATGTCTACAATTTTTACTTGTATTTCATTTTTTCCAGATTTGAGTCCAGAAATATATGTATTAAAATTTCATTGTGCATCTGTATATGTGCCATCAGATACTAATGTTTTATTTAAGTATATATTGACCGGAGAATTTGGTAGAGTAGTAGCTGATCACATGATACTTATTGTGGTTTTGCTTTCTGTAGATCCACTAATTGGATAAGTTATATTTACATCTTTTAGTGATTCTCCAGAATTGTTTCCATTTCATACAATAATTGTTGCTTCTCATTTGATATCATCATCAGTTAAAGCCGATACAGAAACTTTATATGTCCCCGGTTTATTTACTTTTAATCATTTTGAAAATAATTTTACTCATTGATCTGATGCTGTGAATTCATATCGCATATTACTTGGTGCTGTGTAATCATCTTCATTTAAACTTGGAATCATGATAAACACATCTCACGCAAAATCCTTTACAGTAGTTCAATCTTTTGCTACAGCAGTCACAGTCATGTCTACAGATTCTCATACAGAAAAAGAACTAGGATTGACCTCTACCAAAAACGAGTCTGGGTCTGTAGCAAAACATAATCAAAATATAAATCATATTGAGAGTATTGATGATATTATTTTGTAGCTAAATTTCATTTGGTATGAAGATATTAAGTAAAATTAGTGTACAGAATCTCAAGATTCATTTAAAAGTCATATAGACAATGGTTTATTTTCTCCATCCAGAGCAACGACTACAGCTTCACTAACAAGTGCATTATATATATCATCTGATGCTGTAAATGGTAATTCAAATAAACTATTTTGATAATCAAATCATCAAGTAAAATCAGTGATTTTGAGCACTAAAACTCAAGGTGCCTCAGATATAGTATCCGTCTGTAAGTTGTCTTGTAATACTAGATTTTCAGGATTGATTTCTGTGTTGTCTGGATCGTAAATGATTGATATTGTCAAATTTGATATGTCTTTTACCTCTTCAGATATAAATACATCTAACATATTTGAATCATTTTTGTATCATATATCTCGATTATTTTCTTTCATTTTCTCAGCATCTTGTAAAGATATTATACTGGCAGAAAAAAATCAAGGATTTTCTGTAAAATAAAATAAGACGATAGCTAATATTAATGCTAAAAATAATATGATTATATTAGTTCTCAACTTTTTTTTTGTTCATTGAGTCATCCATAAGTTTACTTAATTAAAAAATATTACGGAATAGTCCATATTTTTTTATACAAATGTTTAATAAAAAAGCAAATAAATATACGACTTTTTTTTATGTTTTTTCTTGAAAATAAAGAATAAAAATTTATCTATAAAATGTAAAAAGTATATTTTTGCAATTTTTATTGTATTCACAAAAATTATGACACAAAAGGAAATGATGGAAGATCTTATAAATTATTGGAAAACGAATAGAATTTTTCAAAAATCTATAGAAGAGAGATCATATAAATTAGAATGAATTACTTATGATGGACCTCCATTTGCTAGTGGTACACCACATTTTGGGCATGGATTAGTTTGAGTTATGAAGGACTTAGTTTGAAGATACAAAACTATGAAATGATACAAAATTATCAGAGATTGGTGATGGGATTGCCATGGACTTCCAGTAGAAAAAGCCGTAGAAAAAAAACTTGGTCTGGACTGAAAAAGAGATATAGAAGAAAAATTATGAATAGATAAGTTTACACAAGAATGTAGAAATTATGTGAGTAATGTCAGTGATGAATGGACTTGGTTTGTTGATCATATCGGTAGGCGAGCTGACATGAAAAATTCATACATGACAATGAATTTGGATTTTATGGAATCAGTAATAAATGTTTTTGATAATTTGTATAATAAAAATTTAATTTATAAAGGATTCAAAGTTCAACGATATTGTCCATCTTGTGCTACTGCTTTATCAAATTCTGAAGTAAATGAATGATATCAAGATAGACAAGATCCTGCTATTACTATCAAATTTCAATTGTACAACAAAGCTTTTGCTCAAAAAGATAATTATGAATTGACACAAGACGGATCTGTAAATGTTGTATGTACAGTGATCAAAAGAGATTGAAAATATTTGATTTGATTTCACAAAAAATGACAAAAATATGTATTCCCAGGTGGAAAAGTAGAAAAATGAGATAGCATAGAAAAAACTGTAAGTAAAGAGGTGATGGAAGAATTGTGAGTTGAAGTGACAAGTTGTAAAATCCTATGACAATTCAAAGAAATTTTGAAATGAAATATGTGGAATCTAATTTATGTAGAGACAGAAATTGCAGGAGAACCAAAAAATATGGAGCCAGATAAGACTACAAATTTGGAACGAGCAGAAATTATACCAAGTGATAATGAATTGTGAATAGCTATAAATATTGAAAATACAATCATCGATGATGCACAGGAAATTATAAATCAGTTTTATGATTTATATACATATCACAATAATTTTTCAGCACAGATACAAGCAGATGCTCCTGTTTATGCTTTAGCTTGGACTACTACACCATGGACATTGCCATCAAATAGTTTTTTGGCTGTATGACCAAAAATTTCTTATGTAATGGTATATGACAAGACAAGTCATGAATATTTTGTATTGGCTGAAAATCTATTAAAAAAATATTATAAAAATACAGAAGATTATTTGCTAATCAATAAATTGAAATGAACTGATTTGACTTGAATATTTTATCATCCATTATTTGAATATATTAATCAAAGCAAAATTTCAGCAGAGTACAAAGAAAAATATTTCCAAATAATACCTGCAGAGTACGTTAGTATTGAAGATTGAACATGAATTGTCCATATTGCACCATCATTTTGAGTGGAGGACTTTGATGCTGTGACACAACTATTACCAAGAGAATTTGCAAAAGATTGGCTATTTTTACCAGTTAATGATTATGGAGAATTTACAGATGAAGTGCCAGATTACAAATGAATTAGAGTATATGATGTGAATAAAGATATCAATGCAAGATTGAAAGCAGAGTGAAAATTAGTTTTACTACAATCTCACAATCACTCATATCCACATTGTTGGAGATGTCATACAGCTTTGATATCAAAAGCTATGGATTCATGGTTTATCAAAGAGCCAACTCTAAAAGAGCAAAATATCCAAAATGCAAAAGAAATTTGATTCGTACCTGAAAGTGTTAAAAAGAGATTTTTGGATGTATTAGATTCTGCTCCAGATCGAAATTTGAGTAGAAATAGATATCGATGATCTCCAATCCCTATTTGGCAAAATGATGAAAATAGTGAAGACAGACTTTCTATATGAACATTGGATGAAATATATCAAAATACAATTAATTGATCAAAAAATTTGACAAAAAATATTTTCATCAGACATTGAGAAACGGAATTCAATGTTGCTCATAAGTGAGATTGTCTATGAGAATGATCTTTGACAGAAAATTGAAAAAAACGAGCAGAAACAGTAAAAGAAAATTTGAATTATGAATTAAAAGAGTGAAATGAGTTTGTAGTTGTCTTATCTCCTCTAAAAAGGACATTTCAGACAGCTACACCATTTTTGATAGAGAAATTTGGAGCATGAATAATTGATGAAATTACACCAAAGTATCAAGAAATTGTAGATAAATTCCAAGAGTTATATAATAATTGAAATTTGTTAGAATATACTACAAATCCAAATAATCAACAATTATTTCAACTTCATGAATGAATTTTTGTAGATATAAGATTACATGAGACATATTATCCTAGTATGCAGTGAGTAGTGTTTAATTGTAATAATATGACTACTGTACCTACAAATGAAAAATTATTTCCAGATGGAGAAACTGTAGATCATATATTCGAAAGAGTTAATTCTTATATCGAAGATATAAATGAAAAATTTAAAACAAAGACAATTATCTCATTTACACATTGAGAGCCAGTAATTTCTGCAGTGCATTATTTCAGAAGTTTTGATTATACAAAACAAAGAGATAGATATTATCCACATATGAATTGATCTATTTCCCAAAAAATGAAGATTCATTATTACGACAATGATACACATAAAGAGATTGATTTACATAGACCTCATGTAGATAATTATCGATTTAATATAGATTGAAAAATATATCATAGAATCCCAGAAGTAATGGATTGTTGGTTTGAATCAGGATCAATGCCATTTTGACAAGTTTGATATATCAGGAGAAAAGATGGAACTACTAGAAGTATAAAACCACTGATTTATCCTGCAGATTGGATTATGGAATGATTAGATCAGACTAGATGACGATTTAGAGTAATGCATGTCCTTGGAAATGCTATGATGTGACAAAATTCATACAAAAATGTAGTAATCAACTGATTAATCTTAGCTGAAGATGGTCGTAAAATGTCAAAAAGCTTGAATAATTATCCAGATCCAAAATACTTATTTGAAAGATATTGAACTGATGCATATAGACTTTATGTACTTAGTTCTCCAGCTGTAAAAGCTGAACCTATGAGATTCGCAGAAAAATGAGTAGATCAAATTTATAAAGATTTTACATCATCATTTACAAATGCATATAAATTCTTTGAAACTTATGCAAAGGTAGATGATTTTAAATCCGACAATACAAATATCTATTTCATGAGACATGCCGCTGCGAGTTGATTTGAGTTAGATGATGAACTAACTGAGGAATGAAGATCTAGTATGGAAAACGAACAATTTGCGTCTAGAGTCTTGAGATTAGATTTAAATAAAATTTATACATCTCATGCCAAGAGAGCCACTCAAACTGCTTACAAAATAAAAAATATATACAAAGAATATTTGGACAAAGATGTTGAAGTCATTGAAGATGAATTATTACGACAGGAATCATATTTACAGACAAAAGATGAATACAAAAAAATATTAAATGATGAAAAATGAAATAATATTTTGATAATATCTCATGATGTAAATTTTGTTGAATTATGGAAAGATTTATATTGAAAGAAGAATAATTTATCAAAATGAGAAATAGTAAAATTACCAAGCTATAAAATTACAAATGATTTGGATAGATGGATTTTGGCTAGTTTAAATGATATGTGAATCCAAGTACAAAAAGAATTAGATGAATATCATTTAGATAATGCAACCAAGATTATGATGTGATTTGTAGATAGTTTGACTAATTGGTATATCAGGAGGAGTAGGAGAAGATTCCGAGCAAGTTGAATGGATGAAGATAAAATCTCAGCTTATAATACTTTATTTGATGTATTACAAAATTTTGTGATGATATCTGCACCATTTACTCCGTTTATTGCTGAGCATATATTCCTACAATTGCAACAATTCACTACACAATGAAAGATAGATTGAGATTCTGTACATTTGAAATATTTCCCAATATTGTCTCCAAGATATGTAGATCCAGAATTGATATGAGAAATTGCTTTAGTTAGGAAAATTATTACATTATGATTGTTTATTAGATCAAAGAATAATATCAAAATTAAACAACCATTAGCAAAAATGGAAATTAAAGTATAAAATAGTCGCTAGTCGATAGTTTCATCACCTGAGAGGAATCTTGGGTGATTTTTTTTTGTAAAAATTTTCAAAAAAAACAAAAAAAGTCTGTTCAAAAATTTTTGAAATCAGATTTTCGTAGTTTTCATGCGGATAAAATCAATATCAAAAAAAAATATTCAAAAATTTGACAAGTTTTTTTTTGAATATAATTAAGAAGTCAAGTATGACAATTTTATATATTAATAATAATAAAATGGTAGAAACACAAAACAACTTAATAGAAAATCAACAAGACATAAAAGTTGATGATGCTAAAAAAATTGATTTAACGAGTACTATGGATGTAATTCAAGAGTTTGATTTAAGTGAGCAAAAGGCTATTGAAAATTTCAAAAACATGATGGATATAACTGAAGATATGGCATCCATCAAAAAAGATGTAGAATGAATACAAAAAATTGAACACACACTAAATCAACCTACAAAATATAGAAGTGATTTAGATGAAATAGTAAATAGTATAAATACACAATACGGTATTATGAATAGATTTGTATCAAATACTACACTACAGACAAATTATAATGATATTGTTGCAGGTGTAAAGAATAAAGAGAAGGTAAAAGAATTGATAGATTCTGTAAATGCAAATAAAGCCCAATTTATTGAAGCATTCCATGTTGCTAAAGAATGACTTATTAATGTCATGGATATGTCTACATTGGTTATTACACAAGCAGAATTAGAAAAGACAAAAACAGAAAATGAAGTATTAAAAAAAGAACTTGACTTAGCAAAACTAGATAATGAAAGGTTAAGGTGCGAACAAGAAGAAATGATAGATTCTTTAAATGATTTAAATGAACAAAAAAACATAGTAGAAGGTAAATTAAAGGATTGTATAAATGAAAAAAATAAAATGGAAGAAACCATTAATAGTTTGAAGGAGAAACAAAAGCGACTTGAAACAAAAGTCAAAGATCTAAAAAATAAAAATAGATATCTAGAAGAAGATGTCGACTATATGTATAATAATGGTAGGTATTTATAATATAGCTATACCTAATTTTATATATTAATAATAATAAAATGGTAGAAACACAAAACAATGCAATAGAAAATCAACAAGACATAAAAGTTGATGCTAAAAAAATTGATTTAACTGAAACTTTAAGTGAATTAAAAGATCTAACAAATACTACTGAATCAAATGAAATGGAGAAACATCGATGGGATAGAATTAGATTAACATCATGAGATGGCGTAATAATGACTGTAGATATGAATACAAATTCTGTTAAGTGAGAAGTATTACCTCCTGGCGTCAATCTATTAAAAAAGCTGTGATATGATACTCGTTTTAATATCACATATTCAGAAAAAACAAAAACTATTATTATATAAGGAGTATTGGTAAGAAAATTTCTGAGTCAGAGCAAGGACCCTTATTGAAATTTACAGATTAATTTTGATTTCCCCGCAATTAAAAGAGAATACATGAAACATAAATTTGAATTAGTTAGAGACTATAGTAATAAATTTGATTTTGATAAGTTCTTTTTTGACATAGATGAAAATAAATTTGAATTCTTAAATAACACAACAGTATTTCATGACTTGTTAAATTTAAAAAGTACATTTCGAGATTGATATAAATTGACATGAAGAGATTGTTATAGACTTTATAAAGCTATAAAGAATGGTGATGTGGATTTTTCAGGTAATGTTATTGGAACGTGAGGACATGTTATCAACGATAAATGAAATGTATTTGAAGTAGAATGAAAATGAAAGAATAAAGTATACGGTCGCGTAAAAGATTTTGTTCAATCTTTATAGTAATTATTTTACAAAAAAACCTTCATATTTCTATGAAGGCTTTTTCTATTTTAGTTTTTTTGTTAGCTAATTATTCTGCACTTTTCATATTTTCAATAGCTTCAATGAATGTGTCAGCTGGATAAGCACCAGGTATTAATTGGAATTTTCCAGTCTCTCTATCAATGATTACATTTCCAGGTGTTCATGTTACACCAAATACAGAAGCTCATTGACTCATCATAGCAGAAACAGCATCAATATATTTTCATTCATCTACACATGATTGTAATTTAGATTTGTTTACACCTTTGTTTACAGCTATTTCAACTAAACCATCCATATCTACTGGATAAGCTTCGAAAGCTGCTTCAAATACATCATAATAAGCATCAGCTTTTAATTCAGCTACACATTCCATAGCTGCTGCTAAATTCAAAGCATCTTCTCCATGTATGATATAGTGTCTAGATACAGAATTAACTTCACCAGGGAATTTATCTAATACAGCTTGGATTGTGCCATTTTGAGCGTGTCTTTGACAATATGGACAATGTAATTCAGTATATTCTAAGATTGTAAATCTAGCATCTTTACTTCCACGTATAGGAGCTGAAGCCAAGATATCTTCTACAACAGTTTTTACATCTTCACTTCCATTTGTATCGTCTGATTCATTATCAGTATTTTCTACATCAGTATTTTCTGTGTCTGTATCTTCAGCTAACAATCAAATTTGTTCTAATGTAGCGTTGATAGCTTCTGTTTGAGATGTTTTGTATTCATCCATATTGTAAATTTTTTGGATTGCTTGCATGTTTTCTTTTCATCAAACTTTCAAAACTTCAAGGTCCCAAGCATCTTTTTTGAATAATAATATTAAGTTTAATACTAGTATAATAACTAGTGCAGCTATAGTGATAATTTTACCACAGCATTTCTTTTCATTACAAGACATATTTTTTAGTTGTTAAGAGATAAAAATTAATTAGCAGAAAGTTGTTCTAAGTAGCTAGAGATAGATTCTGCTTGATTATTTATATAGTACTCAGATTCATAAAGTTTGATAACATTTTCCATGTTTTCTTTTCATCCATCTTTGATGGCTTCTATATTCCAAGCACTATGTTTGCATGTCTTTACAAAAAGTAATATAACAACAAGAAGATTCAATAATACTAATGCAGAGATTAAACATTTCATGTAACATTTACATGGACATGAGTTTGTTTTACAAACATCATCTTCTGTCTTTTTTGTTTCAACAACAACATGTGGTTTTGTGATTGATTCTTTTTTTACTTCAATCTTTTTTTCAACTGGTTTTGAAACGATTTTTGAAGTAGCTTTTGGAGCAACTTTTTCTGTTGTCTTTTTAGCTGCTGCTTTTTTTTCTGTAGCTTTTATTGGCATAACAAAATTATTATAAAAAATAAAAAATTTCAATAAATAAAAAT
>JAZUKX010000160.1:0-5837 GCA_045643505.1 Candidatus Absconditabacterales bacterium
TTCTCGATCTTCTATCTCTAGAACTAATTCTACTTACGTTTCTAACTACTCTAGCGTTTGGTCTAATTGATACTACAAGATGACTTCTAGCGACGATGGTGAAAAAACTCTCTCTAATTTAGTTAAATTCAAAAAAACTGGTTATTACAGGATTACTGTAACTGATGATGACAATAACTCTGATTATATCGATATTCATGTTTCTAGTAATTCCTCTAGTTCAAATTCTAATTTAGATGTCTCTGCTTATGATACGTCTCTTTCTACTTCTGAATTTGTTAAGCTTTTCTTAAATACTGATTACGATTATGTTTGAAAAGTTAATTTCTCTGTCAAATATAGATCTTCTACTTCTAGTTCTCGACTTTCTATCACCAGAACCAATTCTACTTATGTTTCCAACTACTCTAGCGTTTGGTCTAATTGATACTACAAGATGACTTCTAGCGACGATGGTGAAAAAACTCTCTCTAATTTAGTTAAATTCAAAAAAACTGGTTATTACAGGATTACTGTAACTGATGATGACAATAATTCTGATTATATTGATATTCATGTTTCTAGTAATTCCTCTAGTTCAAACAACTACGAAGTTATTGATTGATTTACAGATGAACAATATGAAATGATAAAAAGAATTTACAATATACGACCATCATTAATGGCACAATTAAAGCAAGAGAATCCTATTTTAAAGAATAATTCATCTTGGATAAATCTGACAAACAACTTCTATTTAAATCTTGCTGATGTAGTAAACGATGTATATGACAGAAAATTCAAAGATTATGACGATTTTATGTCTTCATTCAATATTCGATACAATAGAACAATTAACTTGATAAAATAAATAAATTTATTATATAATGAGTATGTATATTTTTAAACGAAATATTACACATGACTCAAACAAAAAAACAATCAATCGGTCGCGGTAGACCAAAAAAATCTTTTAACAACACATCAAAAAAAGTAGAAATTGAAGTTTCTCAAAATGATGTTGTAATCCCAGTTCGTGGTAGACCAAAAAAAAGCAGAAGAATTGATGACAGTATCAATACAAAGATTGATAATCAAAAAAAATCTATTGCAAAAATACAAAAAGAAAATGATAGGATATCAAATCAAATATGAGTTTCCACTTTTTGTGCAAGAGAAATAAAAAAATCAAATTGATCTATCAATGAAATTGAATTTAATGATTCCAAAAAAGCAGACAAATTTTCACTAATAGTACTAATTTGTGCTATGCTATTCTTTATTTTCGCTCTGTTCAAAACATTTTTCCTAAATAAAAGCATAGATAATTTAAATATCCAAGACTTATCAAACATAGACAATAATATAGAAAACGATATTGAAAGAGAACCTTTAGATTCAATACAAAAACCACAAATAGATGAGCCTGAAATTATAAACGAAGATACATCTGATTACCTTTGAAATAGTATAGATATAATAGAATGAACAAACATCTCCGATGAGCAAATAATATTAAACTTTTATGGATATATGAATAGTTTAAGTTTTGACAATATATCAAATAGTGTAGATAAATATTTGAGAAATTCTGATGTATTTAGGACTTATTTTACACAAAATTGGCTTACCAATTTCTACAATAAAATAGACAAGAACTGATTAAATATTTCTGACATCACATTAAAATCTTGAGATGGAAATACAACTAGATATTATTCATACCAAATAACATATTTTATCAATCAAGAAAAATTTCAAGAAGAACGAGAAGCCGCAATCGTAAATAGAAACGACAAAGAATTAATCGGAAGTCTAAAATGTGTAACCACCTGATGTAGTAAAATGCCATTTTTCCAAAAATAATTTATACAAACATATAATACATGAAATTTGATGATATAGTATTATGATCAAAAGAAATAATACAGGATTTTATATCACAAAGTCCAAACTGAATAGTAATAATTCGATGAGCTACTGCCACATGAAAAAGCAAACTTTCAATTAAATTAGCTAATTTTTTTGATGTAGAAATTATTTCCAGCGATAGCAGACAAATATTTAAAGAGATGGACATATGAACAGACAAAGTTTCAAAAGAAATTTTGAGCAAGATTCCTCACCATCAAATAGATATTGTCTGACCACAAGAATCATATACAGCATGACAACGACAAAAAGATGTAAAAAAACAAATCAAAGAAATTCAATCAAGATGAAAATTACCAATGATTGTATGATGAACTTGATTATATATTGACACAATTTACAAAAACTTCCAAATGCCTGAAATCGGTCCAGATTTTGAATTTAGAAAAAAAATGTTTGATATGGAAGAAAAAAATCCTTGATTTTTACACAAAGAATTAGAAAAGATAGATCCAGACGAAGCAAAAAAAATTCACCCAAAAAGTACTAGATATCTCGTAAGAGCTCTAGAAATATTTCATAGTTCCGGAAAAACAAAGACTGAAAGTTTTTTAGAAAAAGAAGTAGATCAACCAATTTTAATGATATGAATTCGAAGATGAAAAGATGAAACTAATGAATTGATAAATACTAGAATCAAAGAAATGATAAAATGATGATTAGTAGATGAAGTAAAATTACTTTTGGATAAATGATATTCTCCAAATTTACAATCTATGCAATGAATTGGATACAAAGAAGTTATATGATATTTAGAATGAAAATATGATATCAACGAAATGGAACATTTATTACAACAAAATACTCAACGCTTAGCAAAAAGACAAAGGACTCGATTTAGAAGATACATTGCCGATTGAGAAAAAAATCCAAAAAAAAATGTTACTTATAAAGTTTGGTATTTAGATAGTATTTAAGATCACATATATGAAAAATGCATTGGATCATTACTTTTTTTTGACCAATCTCATCACCATGCAAATCAATATTTTTTAAATATTTCAACAGTTTTTTGAGAATTAAATAACTCACTATTTTCATCAGTTTTTCCATAAACTCATCAATTAACGTTCCAATTAATATCTATCGCAGATCAATAACTATGCTCCGACATAGATTTTCCACGTCTCATTTTTCTCCAAACATAAGATCAAGTAGATTCTGGATCTATTTTTATATTAGAATCTTTTAATTCCTTAAAAACACACTCAAAAGACTTTTTCAATTTTTTATGTACTTTTAATTTTAAAGAAGTTTCTCATCATTTTGTATTAATAACAGGAACCACAATTGTTGTAAGATACTTATTTTCCATTTCTGATTTTTCTTTTGGTAAACCATTATTAAATAAGAAATTTTGACGTATTTTTCTATCCACATTCAATTTCTCTCATTTTTTTCTAGTATCCCAATTAGATCATAAATGTGCTATTTCTAAAATATTTTTATTATCAATTTTCATTGAAATTTCAGATTCAGTAATTGCTGTTTCAGTCGTTTCATTATCAACAGAAGATTCCTGTCCAATTTTTTCATTATCATTCTCACTAATTTCTGATGTTTCCACTTGATTTTCATTTTCTTCTGCAGGAGCTTCATCTTCACCATTTTCTCAATTTTCTTTTTGTTCATCATCATTTCATCAATTTTCCACATCACTTTCTAAATTTTTTAATTCAACCGACAAGGATTCCTTCAACTCTGACTCAGATTTTGCTTTTTCCATTTCATTAAACAATAAATCCAATTTTCTTTGTCAATCAGAAGTAATCAAGTAATACGAAAGATTTTTCATCTTATTTAATTCAAATCAAGTCTTTGACCTAAGTCATCAACGTTTATTAAACAATATCTTCATAATATTATCTACCATCCCACTTCATAACAAAGGATTTTTTTCATCATCAAATTCCTCACTTCAAACTAAAGTAGATAGCGTATCTTTTAAAGATTCTAAAGAATCTTTTACTTTTCATAATCATCCTAAAGTAATATTATTTTCTATAAATTCTTTTGCTATATCTTTTTTCCATTCTTGTTTTTCTGGCATTTTGTTATATTATTTATTAAATAAGTTATTTATTGCCTCTAAAAACTGAGTATTATTTTTTAAACTTGGATAATACTTATCTACAGTCTTTTTTTCTAAAATTGTTACATCTACAGGATTATTATCAATTTCTCTTTGCAACTCTCATCAATCTCGTTTATATTTTTTATATGTTCATGCATGAGTTTTTATTCATAATGCATTCACCCATTTATGAGATCCATATGGATTTTCTTTTATATTGTGTTTTATCCAATTAATCAAATTAGCTACACGAAATCATTCCTGAATATTAGAGAATGCCATATCACATCTTTTTACATATATTGATTTCATCTTTTCTCCACTTTCATCCAAATTTACAATAATACTTTCTGTACTTCACCATGATTTCAATTTTCATGTAATCTTTCATTTTTGATATTGCACTTCATCCGGTATAAACAATGGATTTCATCTTTTTCACGCCCAATCTACCTTATTTAAAGTTTTTATAATTTCTTTTGTCATTAAATTTATTTCTGAATATGTCTTTGTTTCTGCTTTACTAATATTTCTTATCGTTATCGTATCTTTAGTTTTTATTTCATCCGAAACATTCATGCTTCTCACTACTTCTAATTTTTTTTGAAATTTAAAATTTTTCAATTTGTTTTCTATTGTTGATTTTACTTTATCATAATTAAACTCATAATCATGATCTATATTTTTATGAAAATCAGAAATTTTTCATCCAGTATAATCTAATACAGATTCTTCTAAACATATTGTATATATTTGTTTAGCAAGTATTTGTCACTCCATTTGTGTCTCTGGACATTTTAAGAGTTCATCAACAGATACCCCACTTTCATTTTTACACAATACAAATAATTCAGGCAAATGTTTTCCAATAATTTCATTCACCGATTTCGATACACTATAAGTATTTCATTTTAATTCTACCACATTTTCTTGTCATAATGAATATGCTTGCATAAAATCTGTAGATTCATTCAAATCATTACTTGACGTATATTTAGATATTTTATCCAATATTCATCTATATAATCCATCAAAATAATCATAATATTCTTGTGATTTTTCACACAAATAATCAACTGAAGAAGAACTCTGCATATAAAGTACAGATTCTTTTACCTTTTCTCGTTCTTGTCATTTACTACTGATTATTCTTTCCAATTCTACTGGTATATCTAATTCATCAGTATGATGATCTCAAGCAAAATTTGTCAAATCTCATTCTACATTTCTTATTTGTTGCAATTTTTTATAAACAAAGTCCACAGAATCTATTAATTCTTTCTCATTTTCTGTCAAATTATCACGCATCTTATTTGTACACTCATACTGAATTTCTGTCTTTGTTAATCAAAAATTCAATGTATTATTTCAATTATCTCACGAACACAAAGCGAATATTTTACCATTTTTCATCGAAAAAGAATAAAGTTCTACATTTCAAATTCCAGCTTTCTTTGACTTAATAATGAGATCATATGGCAATTCTGTATATCAATCTTTTCCATCACATTGGTTTTTGATATAAGAAAGGATCTCTTGTTCAATTCTTTTTTTATTTTTTTTATATCATTTTTCTTCCTCAATAATTTTTTTGAACTTATTTTTATATTCTTCCATTAATAATTCATCTGCTGCTTCAATTGGAGAATCTAAATCCATACGATCTATTGATTTTCTATATGAGGGGAAAAAGAGAAATGCAGACCACGACCATTCTTTATCATCTAAAATATTTTCAATTTCATTAAAATCTATTGGCATATCACGCTCCCAATCTCTATTAATTTTCCATTTACTATCATAATATATTCATGTATTATTTCATTCTCATTCATTATAAAATTGAATTAAC